>CABVRQ010000019.1:0-20524 GCA_902500695.1 uncultured Nitrospira sp.
GTTCACCCCACGGACACCGACACCATGTCTTCACCAACCACACCCGTCGATATTAAGCCTGCTCCGGAAGCCGTTACTCCCGTCGAGGCCTGTACCCTGGTCATTTTCGGTGGTTCCGGAGATCTCGCCCGCCGCCGGCTTATCCCGGCCGTCTACAACTTGCTACTCGACGGACTCCTGCCGGCCAAGTATGCCGTTATCGGACTGGGCCGCAAGCCCATGACCGACGACGAATTCCGCAGTCTGGTCAAGGAAGGGATCGTCAAACATTCCCGGCAGGCGCTGGTAGAGGACACCTGGACCACATTCAAAACCCACCTGTTTTATATCCAGGGAGAGAACGAAGATGCGCAGACCTACGCCACACTCCGCGCGAAGGCCGAAGAGGTGGAGCAGGCGATGCAGCTCCCCGGCAATCGTATTTTTTATCTGAGCATTCCTCCCAGCTCGTTCGCGTCTGTCTGTGAAGGATTGGCCCAAGCGGGGCTGGCCACCTCAGCAGCCACCGCCTCGCCCTACTCGCGGATCATCGTCGAAAAGCCGTTCGGGCGCGACCTGGCCTCGGCGCGCACACTCAACTGCGTCGCACGTTCTGCATTCCCGGAGGACTCGATCTTCCGCATCGACCACTTCCTCGGGAAAGAAGAGATCATGAATATCCTCTATTTTCGCTTCGCCAATTCGTTCCTGGAACCGATCTGGAACCGCAACTGTGTGGCCAGCGTGCAGATCACGATGTCCGAGGAATTCGGCGTGGAGGATCGCGGTGCGTTTTACGAAACCGCCGGCTGTCTGCGTGACGTCATTCAAAACCATCTCTTTCAGATTGTCGCCCTGCTGGCGATGGAAGCGCCAGCCTATCAAGGCTATGGCGGGGTTCACAGCGAAAAAGCGAAGGTGTTTCAGGCCATGCGTCCTCTGCAGCCGGACGACGTAGTGCGCGGCCAGTACACCGGCTACCGGAAAGAGCGCGGCGTGCCGAAGAACTCGGACGTGGAGACGTTCTGCGCCCTGCGGTTATTCATCGACTCGTGGCGCTGGCAGGGGGTACCGTGGTACCTGCGATCGGGAAAATGCCTGGCGACTACAGCGGCTGAGGTCCTGGTGGAATTAAAGCCGCCTCCGCAACGCCTGTTTGACGATTCACAACCGGCGGTCGGACGAGCGAATTATCTGCGGTTTCGCCTTTCCCCAAACTCCGCCGTCGCGCTCGCCGCGCGCGTCAAGCGCGCAGGAAAGGAGTTCATTGGCGACCAGCGAGAGCTGTATCTGCTGGAAGAGCAATCGGGGAAGGAGGGGCCCTACGAGCGGCTATTAGCTGACGCCATGGCCGGCAACGGCGCGCTCTTTACGCGTGAGGACGCGGTGGAAGCCGCCTGGGCGGTGGTCGATCCGGTCCTGAAGACGCACCACCGGATCCGGCCCTATAAACGGGGCACCTGGGGGCCGAAAGAGGCGGATGCGCTCATCGCAGCAGACGGAGGCTGGCACAACCCTTTATCCGAGTGGGCAAAAGCATGACGGCGCCGGACAAGGTCGTCTTCCTGCTGGATGTCGACAACACTCTGCTCGATAACGATCGCATTGGCATCGACCTCGACCATCATCTTGTTCAGGAGTTTGGCGAGGAGAGCCGGAATCGCTATTGGGAAATTTTTGAAGCGCTACGCCATGACCTCGGCTATGCGGACTATCTGGGAGCTTTGCAACGCTACCGTGTGGAAACCATGAATGACCCGCGGTTGCTATTGATGTCTTCATTTTTGGTGGACTATCCGTTTGCGACTTGCCTATTTCCTGGGACACTCGAGGTCATCGCCCATCTTGGACGTTGGGGCCAAACGGTAATCCTGTCGGATGGCGACGTGGTGTTCCAGCCGCGCAAGATCCAGCGATCAGGATTGTGGGATGCGGTCGAGGGCCGCATGCTGATTTATGTGCACAAGGAGCAGATGCTCCAGGACGTCGAGCGGCGGTACCCGGCCAGTCATTATGTCATGGTGGACGACAAGCTGCGTATTCTGGCGGCCATGAAACAGGTCTCGGGAAATCGTTTGACAACCATCTTTCCCCGCCAGGGGCACTATGCACAGGATCCTAAAAACGTCACGGCCTATCCCACGGCTGACATCACAGTCGAGCGCATCGGCGAACTGGTCCAGTATGATCTCACCCCCTTGCTCGGCCTGTTCGATGACGTACAGACAAAATAGGTTGCATCATGAAAATAACCCGACAACAGCATGATCTCACCCAGAGTCTTTGCGAGACAACTGATCTATCGCCTTTTTATCTGAAATCATAAAATGAATCACACAATATTTATGATGACGAAAATTCATTCGTTGGCAGGAAAACCGTCCGGGCCAAAACTGATGGAGGCCTCATGAGCAAACCGACACCGGCCAACTACCCCTTCGAGAATCGTCTCTCACGGGAAATCGAGGGGTTCGATTCCCTGGCGGAACTGGCCCTGGATATGCGCTCGTCATGGAATCATGCGACCGATGAAGTGTGGCGGCAGCTTGATCCCGAACTATGGGACATCACACACAATCCCTGGGTTGTCTTGCAGACAGTCTCGCACGACCGGATCAAACATGTGCTGGCCGATTCCGGTTTTCGCAAAAACATTGATAGTCTGGTGCAAGCCAGACAGCAGGCAGTAGAGTGTCCCGCCTGGTTTCAGCAGAATCATTCGCAGACGGCCCTGACCTGCGCCGCCTATTTCAGCATGGAATTCATGTTGAGCGAAGCGTTGCCCATCTATTCGGGCGGACTCGGTAATGTCGCCGGCGATCAACTCAAAGCCGCCAGCGATCTGGGCGTGCCGGTGGTCGGGGTGGGACTACTCTACCAGCAAGGTTATTTCCGTCAGGTGATCGATACGAGCGGGAGGCAACTAGCCCTCTTCCCCTATAACGATCCGGGACAATTGCCGATCAGACCCCTGCGGCAATCAAATGGAGAATGGTTGCGGTTGGAGATCGCCCTACCCGCTTACTCCATCTGGCTGCGCGTCTGGCAGGTCCAAGTCGGCCGGGTAAACCTCTACCTGCTGGACAGCAATGATGCGGCGAACTTTCCTGCACATCGAGGAATTACCAGTGAGCTGTATGGGGGCGGTCCCGAGCTGCGCCTCCAGCAGGAATTGCTTCTCGGAATCGGCGGATGGCGCCTGTTGGGGGCGCTGGGCATTCAACCGGAAGTCTGTCATCTGAATGAAGGACATGCGGCGTTTGCGGTTCTGGAACGTGCCCGCAGTTTTATGCGGGAAACCGGACAACCCTTCGAGGTAGCCCTAACCGTCACCCGGGCGGGAAACCTGTTCACCACTCATACGGCGGTGGCCGCGGGCTTCGACCGATTCCGTCCGGCACTGATTGAACAGTATCTCGGTGGGTATGCCAAGGAGAAGCTCGGAATTTCGCTTCATGATTTGCTGGCCTTGGGCCGTCAGAACCCGGACGATTCGGTTGAATCATTCAACATGGCCTATCTGGCTATCCGGGGCAGCGGGGCGGTGAATGGCGTCAGTCGTTTGCATGGAAAAGTGAGTCGACATCTCTTTGCGCCGCTCTTTCCGCATTGGCCGGAAGATGAAGTGCCGGTTGGATATGTGACGAACGGAGTCCATATGCCAACGTGGGACTCAGCCCCGGCAGATGATCTGTGGACAAAAATCTGTGGAAAAGAGCGGTGGCTGGGGACGACGGACACGCTGGAGCAGGACATGCGACAGGTCTCTGACGCCACGCTTTGGCAATTTCGCATCGCCGCCAGTCAGGCTCTTGTGACATATGCTCGTGAGCGCTTGTCCAAACAACTGGCAGCTTCCGGCGCGTCGCCTGAAGCCATTGATGCGGCGAAGTATCTCTTTGACCCCAATTCATTAACATTGGGTTTTGCGCGGCGCTTCGCGACCTACAAGAGACCGAACCTGCTCCTGCACAATCGGCAACGATTGCGCGTCCTGCTAACCAATCCGGAACGCCCCGTCCAGCTCATCATGGCCGGAAAAGCCCATCCTGAGGACCGGGATGGACAGACATTGATCCATGAATGGATCACATTCATCCGCCAGCCGGAGATCCGCCCCCACATTATCTTTCTGAGCGACTATGACATGCTGTTAACGGAGCGCTTGGTACAGGGAGTGGACGTGTGGATTAACACACCCCGACGACCCTGGGAGGCGAGCGGAACCAGCGGCATGAAAGTACTCGTCAACGGCGGACTCAATCTCTCGGTGTTGGACGGATGGTGGGCGGAAGGCTACTCGCCTGAAGTGGGATGGGCATTGGGCGATGGCCAAGAACACGGCGACGATCCCGCTTGGGATGCGATTGAGGCTGACGCGCTGTATGATTTGCTCGAGCAAGAAGTGATCCCGGAGTTTTACACCAGGGACGGGAACGGCATTCCCACCGCATGGATCAACCGGATGCGGGAAAGCATGGCGCAGTTGTCCCCGCGTTTCTCCGCCAACCGCACCGTGCGCGAATACACCGAGCAACGCTACCTCCCTGCGGCAGCGGCCTATCAGACACGCGCCGCCGATAAAGGCGCCGCCGGGCCACAGATACTGAATTGGCGGCAGGCACTGGAACATGAATGGGCCGCACTACGCTTCGGCGAGGTGAAGGTGGAGACTCATGGGGAGGAACATATTTTTGAAGCTCAGGTCTATCTCGACGATTTGGATCCGGAGACTTTGCGGGTCGAGCTATATGCGGACGGCGTGGACGGCCAGAGTCCACACCGGCAGAAGATGAGTGACATCCGGCCATTGGCGGGATCAGTTGGCGGCCATGTCTACCGCGCAGCGGTGCCTGCGGCTCGCCCGGCAAGGGACTATACAGCGCGCGTGATTCCGCACTTCGACGGGGTGGCGATTCCCCTGGAAGAGGCTCACATCCTCTGGCAGCGTTGATTACTTCGTTCTAAGAATATTGATTTCTGGAGGCACCCATGAAAGCAGCCAAACTCATCGTACAATGTCTGGAGAACGAAGGGGTGGCATACATCTTCGGTGTGCCGGGCGAGGAGAATATGGATTTGATCGAGGCCCTTATCGGCTCTTCCATCTGCTTCGTCATGACCCGGCATGAACAGGGCGCAGCCTTCATGGCCGACGTCTACGGCCGATTGACCGGCAAAGCCGGCGTGTGTCTCTCCACGCTGGGGCCTGGCGCAACGAATCTTATCAGCGGCGTGGCTGATGCCAACATGGACCGTGCGCCAGTCGTCGCCCTGACAGGCCAGGCTGACCGAGACCGGTTGCATAAGGAATCGCATCAGCATCTTGACATCGTTTCTCTGTTTCGCCCGGTGACCAAGTGGAACACCACCTTGCCCATTCCCGACATCATTCCGGAAGTCTTTCGTAAGGCGTTCAAGCTGGCACAGTCCGAAAAACCAGGCGCCACACACATCGAAATTCCCGAAGACATCGCCTGTATGGAGACTGAAGGCCAGCCGCTGCTCGTACAATGGCTCCACCCCGGCGGAGCTGCACCCGAACAAATCGACAAGGCCAGACGCATTATTGCGGAAGCCAGGCACCCGATCGTGCTCGCAGGGAACGGCGTCATTCGAGGTCACTCCTCCGAAGCGTTGGTGCGATTCGCCGAAAAGATGAACATTCCAGTCGCCACCACATTCATGGCCAAGGGCGTCATTCCGGATACCCACCCTCTCTCGCTTGGCGCCATTGGACTGGAGACACTGGACTATGTGAACTGCGAATTCCTGGAAGCCGACGTCGTCATCGCGATTGGATATGACATCGTGGAATATGCGCCCCATACCTGGAACCCCAACCGCGACAAGAAAATTGTGCACGTGGACCTGTCGTCCGCCGAGGTTGACTCATCGTACATCATCAAGGTCGGGGTGGTGGGCGATATCACCTCGTCACTTGAAGCGCTGACGGATCGGGGCGATGCGCATGCTGCGACGCGTAGCTCACGGTATCGCCAAATGCTTCGTGATGAATTAGCACAGAGCGATCGGGACACGTCCTTCCCACTTAAGCCCCAAAGAATTCTTGCCGATCTGCGTTCGTCGCTGGCCCACGATGATATCGTGATCTCGGATGTTGGCGCGCACAAAGTCTGGCTGGGGCGCCTCTTTCCGTGCTTTCTTCCCAACACCTGCATCATCTCGAACGGGTTCGCCGCCATGGGCATTGCCCTGCCCGGCGCAGTGGCGGCCAAACTGGCGCACCCGAACCGCCGGGTGGTTGCAGTCACCGGTGACGGAGGATTCCTGATGAACTCGCAGGAATTGGAAACCGCCGTGCGCATGAGTACCCCCTTTGTGGTGCTCGTCTTTAACGATGGCGGCCTCGGCCTGATTCGGTGGAAACAAATGCAGCAATTCGGCAGGTCGGCATATGTGGAATTTAACAATATGGATATCGTGAAATATGCGGAAAGCTTAGGCGCGAAGGGCTATCGCATCGCATCGGCAGAAGAACTGGCTCCTGTCCTTCGCACCGCCTTGAGCGCCAACACCCTGTCCATCATCGACTGCCCGGTGGATGCTTCGGAGAATTTACTCCTCACACAAAGACTCGGCACCCTCCCCTAGATGCCTGAGGTTCTACGATAAACACATCTGCGCGTCCCCGGCTTGCTGGCCTCCATGCCGATGCCGGATCATCAACCGCATGGACTTAGAATGCCAATGGCCACATGCCTGATGTGGGGAACTTGTTCTCGCAACAACGTTCCCCAGTCCACGAATCGGCCAGGAAACGAAGGACCAATACATCATACCCGGTTAGTGCTAAGTAACTTCCACCGAAAAAAAGACTGGCCAGAATAAGAAATAACCAGGGAATGTTATGGAGATGGGTGAGAACTTCTTTAAGATGAACTTCGGCTAAAATATGGTGGAGAGCAATCAAAGCACCCCCGGACAGAATTAGGCGCAGCCCCATGCCGACATATTGCCACTTTTTCATTGGTGAAAAAACGGAGGACATGGGCACAAATCGCTAGTTTATAACTTTAAAAAGGAAAGCGACTTCTGGCCTCTTCCGTCCTATACCATTTAGAGAGGAAGCAACCAATAAACTTTGCGGAGAAATTTTCAAGGATGTGATAGCAAAAACAGGCGGATATCATACGGCATGATTGGTAGTTGTGGTATGGAGATTTTTTTCGCTGAAAAGGATTGAAAACCTCCAAGAAAAAGAAGAGGGCTTCTTCGTTGAAGAAGCCCCCTCTTACCTCTCGCTCTCACTACATTAACGGTTAGACCTTAACATTCAAATACAACGCCCCTTTCCCGCGATGAATAAAGATCAACGCGGATGAATTTTCCTTCAAGAGAGACACCACCTTCACGAAATCTTCTTCAGAACGGACTGGCTTTCGGTTGATTTCACTGATCACATCGCCCTGAGATAGTCCGGCCCGTGCAGCATAACTTCCCTGGGCGACATCCATGACGACCACGCCATTGACATTTTTTTCCAATCCCAATTGTTGTGCGATGCCACTATCCAGATCTTGAACAGCCACTCCGGCGAGGGGTCCTTCCTTTTCCACAGGGCTGGCCTGTGCCACCTGAGTGGGATTAGCTTGTTCACGAATCACGGTCTTCACGGATTTTTTATGACCATCTCGCATCACCACCATGCTCACTTCAGACCCCACTTCGGTCCTGATGACATGATGCTGCAGGCTGCGTGGATCCAATACCGGTTTCCCCTGGAATTCCACAACCACATCTCCGCGTTGGAGACCGGCTTCATCTGCGGGACTCCCCGGGACGACATTTGTGACCAGAGCCCCTTTGGTTTGATCTAATTGAAAGGACTGTGCAAGATCGGCACTTATTTCCTGTATGCCGACTCCCAGAAAACCTCTGACAACCTTGCCGGTGCTGATTAAACCTTCGTACACCGGCTTGGCAAGATTGGTGGGAACCGCAAATCCCACGCCTTGGTAACCTCCCGACTGCGAAAAGATTGCCGTATTTATTCCGACAAGTTCTCCTCGCGTATTCACGAGCGCTCCGCCGGAATTACCCGGATTGATGGCGGCATCGGTTTGAATGAAATCCTCATATTGTGTAATCCCCATTCCTCCTCGACCCAGCGCACTGATAATCCCCATTGTGACAGTGGAGTTCAATCCAAAAGGGTTGCCGACCGCCAGAACATATTCGCCTACACGAAGATTTGAGGAATTCCCCCAAGGAACAAATGGAAGATCCGTAGCATCAACTTTTACCACGGCTAAATCTGTCTGAGGGTCAAGACCCACAACTTTTCCGGCAAACTCGCGCTTGTCCGGAAGAGTCACCGTAATTTCCGTGGCACCATCGACCACATGGTCGTTGGTCAGCACATATCCATCACTGGAAATAATGACACCGGATCCGGCTCCTTGCCCTTCCGGAGCAGGAGGCCCACCTCGCCTGTTCGGCATTCCCGGCATCTCCGGCATTCCTGGTATACCGAAAAATTCTCTCATCGGATCAGACGGCACTCCCGACATAGGAACCGGTGCTTCTTTTCGAACCGTAATATTAACCACCGCAGGTGTCACCGCCTGAGCAATATCAGCAAATCCTCCTTTATCCATATTTGGAAGTGAACCAACAGATGCAGAAGGTGCGGGCTGGGAATTTGCTGCATGAGAATGAAACGGCATGTTCCAGGACCCGAGCATCAGGATGCCAGCCAGAAAGCCGATGCCAGCCAGACCCGCCTTCCCTGCGTTATTTCGGGTCAAAGAAAAATAGCGATTTTTTGTGACCATGGACATCCCTCCTTGATAATTAAGAAGACCCCCTCAATGTGATTTTGTATACACATCCTAGCCCCCCGGGATAAAAGGGAGATTAAGGGGCCATTAATTTTCACTAATCTTTGAAAAAGGTCTCTCCTCTTCCATGCCTCTTGGGAATGTAAGAACCGGTTGGGCCGAAGGATCGGGCGTTCAGGAGTTGGCGGATATTTGATTATTTTCGGGTATCAGGATTCACTCATGACGTATTGCCATAGTGGCACCACAACGAATCACCGGCCAAGAAAACAACTTGCCCGTGAGAGAAAACCTCGATTCATTCAGGGATCAGAATTCGATTCTGACGGAGAGGATTCCATATCAACATCACATGGAGTCGCATTCGGGAAGGTTCCCCATGCCGGCTTTGGTGGGATGGTGGGTATTCTCCCGGTAACACTTGGAGCTTCTCTATGAGGGATTCATGGCACGGTAGGAATCTTTGTCTCAATCATTCAGGCGGTGGAGGCCTCAGATGAATCACTCCGGATAAAGGCATGGTCACTGAACCCGAGACCGACGACGATTAAGGAACGGAAGGTGTGGTTAAATCATTATTCACGGCGTTATTGTCCGCGTGGACATCGATGCCTCCGGCGGGTGGTGGTTTGTCGAGATCGACATATTGAAAGGTATCGAAAGGTTGTATTTGCTCGTCGGCAGGCAACTGGTTCCGATTCCAGCCTCCTCCGAGGGCACGGACGAGCGCAACCGAGGATCTCAGCAGTTCGGCCTTGATCTGCACGGAGTCGATGCGTGCCGTGAGCGTGGCGACTTGCGCATAAATGAGTTCAAGACTGGACGCTAGGCCTCCCACATAGAGTTCCATGGTCAGATTTTGCGTTTTGAGTGTGGCTCCGACTGCGGCGTCCTGCCGATTGGCTGCATGGGTGAGCCGGTTGGTTAAGCTCAAATTATTCTCGACTTCGCGAAAGGCGTTCAAAACGGTCGAACGGTAGCGGTCTTCCGTCTCGCGATAGGCAGACCAGGCCTGCTGCAATTGGGCGCGCCGATATCCACCCTGGAAGAGCGGCAGCGAAACAGTGGACCCATAGGACCAGAAACTACTGGCGAGCTTGATCAGACTGAAACCGGTATCTTCGAACCCGCCTCCGGCCGAGAACCTCACATCTGGGAAAAAGGCGGCACGGGCGATACCGATGACCCGGTTAGCCTGCGCCATCTGGCGCTCCATCCCGGCGATGTCAGGCCGACGTTCCAGTAAAGTGGAAGGGATGGTCCGGGGAATAGCGAAATCCTCCACTCGAAGGTCATCCACCGGCTTGATCGTGAAACTGCTGGGTGCCATGTTGACGAGAATGGCGATGGCCTGTTCCGTCACCTGGCGTTGGCCTTGGATCTGGGCTAATTTCGTCTCCGTACTGAACAGCAGAGATTCGACGCGGGCGACATCGAGTGCCGACGCGATCGCGCCGGCGAACTGGGCCTTGATGAGGTCGAGTGATTCTGTGTAGAGGGCGATCGATTGGGAATAGATCGCATCCTGGGCGTCGTATCCCCGGAGCGTGAAATAGTTTGCCCCGATTTCGGCCTGCAGGCTGAGTCGCGCGAGTCCATAGTCGGCGGCCCGCTCCTCAGCCCGGTAGAGTTCGGCGCGGGTAGCATTGCGAAGCGCGGACCAAAAATCCGGCTCCCAGGAAGCAAGCCCCCCGGTGGTAATGGCCACTTCACGGTTCTCCTCCCCATTGCCGCGAAACAGACTATTGTCGGATTGCCTGTTGTTCGAGGCACCGAACCCCAGACCGGCGTGAGGCAGGTACTGGGACCTGGCCCTCATCATCACATCACGAGCCTGGACGAACCGCTCGGCAGCGGCCTGCAGATCAGGATTGGCCGCCATGGCCTGTTCTTCCAGACTGTTCAGGATGGGATCGTTAAACAATGTCCACCAATCCGGGCGTAATTCATCATCCGATGGATTCGCCTCGACGAAGGGACTGGCTCCACGCCATGAAGCGGGGACGACATATTGAGGCGGTTCATAGGTGGGAGCCAAATCGACGGCCGGAAACCAATTACAAGCCGGCAAATTGAGGATCAGCACTAACAAGCCGTAGTGCCACCACACACGAGCCGGAAGGATGCGCGAGGCGTCCCGTCCCGGGGGGAAGCGGTTTCCCATTATGTGTCGAGAGACTCTCATGGTGAAGAATGTACCCGTGATGCCGTAGACTCCATGGGCGCAGGAGCGATATTTGGTGCAAGAACTTTCGGAGACGGTGGAACTTCCATGGACGCGGGAACTTCCATTGGCACAGGACCTTTCATAGGCGCAACAGTCTCCGTTGGTGCGGGCGCGTCTGTCCCAAGGAGGTCATAACCAGGCGCCGGCGTCACGATACGCACCATGTCTCCTTCAAGCAATGCCGCGCTCGGGTTGTTCACGATGCGGTCGGTGGTGGAAACCCCCTCTGCGACTTCGACAGCGCTGTCGAGGAGTTTGCTCACGATAATCGGGTTGAAGCGCACTCGGTCATCCTCTCCCACCACAGCCAATTGTGTGCCGTGCTCCTGGAAGACCAACGCGGTGGACGGAATCATGAACACTTCCCTATCAACCGGCGCGGTGAGGTGGACCTGGGCGTAGGAGCCGGGCCAGAGGGCTCTGTCCTCGTTTTCGATCGTGAAGATGGTGATCGCGGTGCGTGTGCTGACGTCGAATCCACGAGCGACGGTCAGAAATTTCGCAGTGAAATGACGATTGGGCAATTGCGGCACCGTCACATCGGCTGTCAGGCCGGGCTGGAGGAAGGGGCCGAACGATTCCGGCACGGAGACAAAGAGGCGCAGCATACTCACGTCAGCCACGGTAAAGAGATTGCTGACGGAGCCGGGGGAACTGATCGTGCCTTCTTTGTTCACGTAATCACCGACATTAATGTTACGAACGGTTACCACACCATCATAGGGCGCAACAATGGTTTTGAATCGAATCAGCGCCTCGAAGTTCCTGACGTTCTGCTCTGCTGCCCGGACCTTCGCCAATTCGGCTTTCGCCTCTGCCATCTTCACCGAGATCGACTGTTCGGAGACTGCATGATTTTTGCGCAGGGCCAGCCAGCGCTTGGCGGTGATTTCGGCGAGGGAATAGATGGCGCGCACCGACTCATAATCCGCTTTGGCCTGTGCATATTGGGCGTCGAGGGCCGGCGCGTTAATTTCGGCAAGAATATCGCCCTGTTTCACCAGCCCCCCGTAGTCCTTGTACCACATCTTCACATAGCCAGAGACCTGCGCATAGATGGGCGCCTGAAACCAAGCCTGAATATTGCCTGGGAGCGTAATGGTCTCGGTCGGTGGCACCGGCTTGGCGTAAATGACCGCCACGGTGGGGACGGCATTTTCGTGCGTCTCCTCGCGTAGCAATGAGGCGTCACTTTTGCTCTCATAAGCACGATAGCCGAGGTAGAGGACACACAGAAGTGCCGCTGCGATGACCATGAGCCTTCCACGTAGGATCTTATTCATTATATGTATGGTCCTTCTGACGAGCCGCTCGCCTGTTATACACAATTGCGTAGACGCAGGGCACGAAAAATAGGGTAAAGAGGGTGGCCATGAGCAAGCCGCCGATGACGGCCCGACCCAGCGGCGCATTGGCAGAATACCCTGTTGCCATGGGGACCATCCCGAAAATCATGGCCGAAGCCGTCATGAGCACCGGACGGAAGCGGGTCGTTCCGGCTTCAACCGCGGCTCGCAACGCGTCGCCGTGCTCTTTGAGCTGGTCACGCGCATAGGTCACCACGAGGATAGAATTGGCGGTTGCCGTGCCCATGGTCATGATGGCGCCCGTCAGCGCGGGTTCCGAAAGACGCGTATGGGTCAGAAATAATGCCCATGCGATGCCCGCCAACGCGCCGGGCAGGGCCGTAATGATGATGAAGGGATCCAACCAGGATTGGAAGTTGACGACGATCAGCAAATAGATCAGCGCGACCGCGACGAGAAGTCCGACGATCAGCTCGAAATACGCGTCGTGCATCAGGGAGGCCTGTCCATGGATTTCGAGCGCGGCGGTATGAGGCATCTCGTCCTCCATGTCCTTGGCAATTTTTTCGACATCCGCCAGCACACCGCCGAGGTCTCGCCCTTCGGCAGAGACATAAATGTTGAATAGCGGCATAATGTTCCCATGCGTGATCACGCCAGGCGTGCCCGTCGCGGTAATGTCTGCCAAATTGCCGAGGAGCTGCACCTCCTGCCCATCCGGATCCTTAGAATTACTTGAGGACTGGACCGGGATGGTCTTGAGACTATTGACGCTGTTGACTTGGGGCTGCGGCGTATAGACATTGATCAGGTACGACATGCCGGTACTGGGATCGAGCCAATAGATTTGGTCGGTCTGTTGGCTCCCGGCAGTTGTCATGAGTACGTTGTCGGCCATATCCTTCAAGGACCTGTTAACCCCGAGTCCGAATGTGCGATTGCCTTCGACCATGAGGGTCGGCGTAGCCATTGTCTGCTGGATCACCACGTCCGCGGCGCCGGGAATTTCGCGAAACTTGCCGACCAATTTTCGGGCATACTCGAAATTGGGGTACATGTCCGGGCCGTTGATTTGCACATCGATCGGCGCAGGCGCGCCGAAATTGAGAATTTTTGCGGTGAGATCGGACGGCTGGAAGGTGAATTCGGTTCCCGGATAGCGTTCCCTCAGGCCCTTGCGGAGAATTTTCCGATATTCCCACACCGGTGACTTTTCGTCCTTCAAAAGGATCGTGAGGTCACAATCCTGGGAGCCGATTGTCGGCGTCGGAATGAAGGCGAGGTTGTGCGGTCCGACCGGCAGGCCGCAGTTACTCACGATATTTTCAACCTGACCAGGCAGCAATTCCTCGATGCTGTTGGAGACAAGCGTGGCAATGCGTCCTGAAACCTCGATGCGCGTCCCGAGCGGCGCCCGCATATGCATCGTCATGATGTCGGACCTGATCTCGGGAAAGTAATCCCGCCCAAGGAAGAAAAAGAGGGACAGGGAACTCACCGCGATGGCCAGAGAGATCGTGACGAAGATGCGACGGTTGGCGATCGCCTGTTCGAGCAGCGAACCGTAGCCCCGGCGGAACTGATTGAAGCGACGTTCGAACCCATTCTGAAAGCGGACAAAGATATTTCGAGAGCCTTCCGCGCCTGCTTCTCCGTGAGGTTCATGCGGCTGCGACATGGTGATCCTTTAGCATATATTTGGCCATGGTCGGCACCAGTGTGCGTGAAAAAATAAAGGAGGCGAGCATCGCAATAATGACCGCCTCCGCCATGGGCTTGAAGAGGTAGCCGGCAACGCCGCCGAGTTCAAAGAGCGGGAGCCAGACGATCGCGATGCAGAGGGTGGCAACAAAGGTCGGGACAACGATCTCATTGGCAGCGTCGATGATAGCCTGTTCAAGCGGTTTGCCCATTTCGATATGACGATCAATATTTTCGATCATCACGGTCGCATCGTCGACCAGAATGCCGACGGCCAGCGCCAACCCGCCCAAGGTCATGACGTTGATCGTTTCTTCGAGCAGATGTAGGCCGATGATGGCGGTCAGGATGGACAGCGGAATCGAGGTCCAGACGATGACCGTGGCCCGCCATGAGCCGAGCAGCAACAGCACGATGAGGCCGACCAGCCCACCCGCCATCAGCATTTCATGCAAGACGTCCGCGATCGAATCTTTCACGAAGGTCGAGGCATCATTGACGAGCTTGATTTCCACGCCCTCCGGAGAGATTTGCTCGGCGCGCGGGATCATCTTCTTGATCCCATCAACGACATCGAGAGTCGAGGCCTCCGTGCTTTTCATCGCGACAAGGATGACGGTCTGTTTGCCCTTCACCAGGACCGAGTTTTGTTGTACCCGGCCCATGAGACGCACGGTGGCGACGTCGCGCAAGTAAACAAACGCGTTGCCCTCCCGCTTAATCGGGAAATCGGCGAAATCCTCAATCTTCAACGGTGACGCGTTCGTCATAACGATCCAATCGGTCTGCTTGATCTTGATGTCGCCGGACGGCAGCACGAGGTATTGCTGTTGGAGTGCATTGTGAATGTCCGCCGGAGTGAGCTGACGGGCGAGCAGTTTCTGCTGATCGAGGTTGACCATGACCTGCATGTCCTGGCCGCCGTAGGGGTGCGGTAGAACGATCCCGGGTACCGTCACGAGCAGGGGGCGGATTCGCATGTAGACAAGATTGTAAAGTTCCGCAGGTGTCAGGTGGTCGGAGCTGATTTGGAGCATGGCCACCGGAATGGAAGATGGAGCGAGGCGCATGACCATGGGCGGCGAAATATCGGGCGGCAGCGCCTTGACGACGTTCTGCGCAATGCCCACGATATCCGCTTCGGCCCTACCGACGTCGACATCGTCCTGGAGAAAAATATTTGTGATGCTGCTGCCGAAGTAGGAATGGCTATGGATGTACTTGATGCCTTCCACTGTGGAGGTTAGAAAGCGTTCGAACAGATACGTGATGCGCCCTTCCACTTGCTGCGGGAGCATTCCGGAGTAGATCCAGACTACGGAGGTAACGGGAATCGTGATATTCGGAAAAATGTCGGTCGGCATGTGCCGCACGGTGTTGGCCCCCAACAACACGATGAGGATGGTCATGACGACGAAGGTGTAGGGGCGCCGCAGGGCAATGAGGACGAGCTGGTTCATGCGCGAAGCCTCCCAAAAACGGTTTGAGTTTCTGTCAGGTTGGATGCCATTTAGCTAAACGACCTCTAATGGGTTTTGTGATCCGGGTTTCATAACTTACAAACATTCCCATTAGCCCCCCAGCAAAATCCTTACCAAATCGAAGTAGGCATCCAGGTAGCCCACAGCGTAGGCCACAGCAGTTGATTGGCGCGGTGTCGACCCCCCATAGCCCTACGACGCAACTGTTGAGTTACGTATGTAGGTCAGGATTCCGCGTGGATTTTTGCACTGAGCGCACCGTGCGCAATCTCACAATTCAGGAAGACGGGTGAGCTATGCTCTTGGACAAGAAGTCCTAGAGAAATGCTTAGAAATAGGAAGATTCTGTCGCTTTCCTACAGAACAATCGAAGGCTAACGCAAGTGGTATTCATCTTGCTGTTACATTAAAACCAGTTGTGCAGGAGGCCTCACAAAGAACACCAGGCCTGATTGATAATTGATTCAGCCTCACTTATTCATTTCTCGGATTAAGACCTTCTAACGTATAGAGGTCGGAAAGTGGAGAACCATGACGGGAGTTAGAAAACTGGGTATGGCAATAGCGCTGGTAGGTGGCATCCTCGGTGTCGTGGCAACCGGAGGGCCTGTTCAGGCTGAACCTCTGACCATTGGGGCTGCTCCAAGTTTAAGGGCGGCATTACAAGAAATTGTGCCGATGTTCGAGAAAGAATATGGTGCAGCCGTAAAGGTCGTGTACGGTCCCTCGCAAACAATGCGCAAGCAAATTGAACAGGGAGTTGCGATCGATGTGTTTCTCCCTGCGGCGGTGGAGGAAGTCGAAAAACTCCAAAGAAATGGACTGACTCTCAACGGAGGGCCTCGGATCTATGCGCAGACGAGTCTCGTACTTGTCATGTCGGCGACCTCACGCTTCATGCCGGTCGCCTTTCATGAAGCGCAGCCCAATGGAGGGATCCGCATGGCTCTTGGCGATCCGAAAGCTTCGTCGCTGGGAGAAATCACGGTTCGGGCACTCACCAAGCTCGACCCTGCATATAAGAGCCGGTTCAAGCTACTCCAAGCAGAAGATGCTGAGGATATCGTGAACTTGATTCACACGGGGAAGGCGGACATGGGCATTGTCTACCGCGTGGATGCAATCAACAACCCTTACGTGCGCATCATCGATGAAACTCCAGCTCGGACACATATACCGGTCCAAGTCGGGCAAGCCGTGGTGTGGACCTGTCGGAAGGCATCCTTGAAGGTGGCGGAGGGTTTTTCCGATTTCATCATGAGTCCCCGCATACAAAAACTCCTACTCAAATATGGCTTTGATTATGGCTTTGATTCCGTGTCATCGAATGGATGACGAGGGGTCGCCGAAAAGATCAATGGCGCTCTCACCATCTCTCATCTTGCCGGAGGGATGGGTCATGCAACACTTCCTTCGGAAAAAGCGTATTCTGCGTGGGTCAAAGGAGGGAACGAAGTTCGCTTTGGTCCAGAAACCAGAGTACCCCTGCAACCCCACTTAATATGAGCGACTTCATCTGTGCTCTGGAATCCGGTGGAGTTCCGTCAAGACTCGGATCGAATGCAGAGGCAGCAGCCGACGGAACAGGAAGCGGGATGAACCGCGGGAAGTGCGCGGCCTCTGAGATGGCGCTTCGTTATTCCCTCAGCGTGCCCCATGTGTCGTGTGACCTTAGACCTGATTTCGTTCCCCCTTCACCAACAAGGTCCTCCAATTCCCCTTCAGGATCAGTCCAAACCCCAGAGCAGGAGTGCCGCGACATTCCAGAATAACCCAAATCAATGAACTCCATCTGCGCCGAGCCTGACCTTCCCCCAGAACGCCCGATACGCGCAGGCTTGATAGACAATAAGCAGACCGAATCCGACGAGAAACCACCAGAGGCCGATCTGCATGCCATAGACGCCGGCGGTGGCGTTGGTCACGGTCAAGCTATTGGCCGGCTCACTCGTCGCAATCAGGATATTCGGATAGGACCCCCAAGCTGTGCTGGCCAGCAGTGTCAGGATCAAGAGACTTGTCGCAATAAACGCTCCCGCATCCCAATCGCGCCTTCGTATTTCAATGGCCCACAAAAGGCTCCCCACGGTGAGAACGGGAAAGACGAATCCGAGGGGATGGGCGGCATAGTTGAGATAGAATAAGGGCTGGACAAAGGGAACGGCCGTCAAGGCCAGCGCGACCAGAATCACCACGACTGAACCCGTCACCCAGGCCGTACGTCGCGCCCGTTCCCGCAACCGGCCCTCCGTTTTCATGGCCAGAAAATTGGCGCCGTGCATGGCGAGGATCGCCGCGCTTGCGGCTCCCATGAGTATGGTGAACCAATCCAATATGCCCGGCTCCGGTCCTGTTAGGAAATTTGTCCAGAGCGCCACGAAGAAATAGCCTTCGGGATTCAAAGGCACGCCGCGAATGAGGTTGCCCAGAGCCACGCCGAACACGACAGCCAGGAGGAAGCTCGCTCCGGAAAACGCCACATCCCAAAACTGCCGCCACAGTGCGTGATCCACATGCGAGCGGAGTTCGAGCGCAAGTCCACGGGCAATCAGCAGCCACAAAACCAGATGCAAGGCCAGATAGAAACCGCTGAACCCCGCCGAATAGGCCTTGGGAAAGGCGAAGAATAACAGACCACCTGCAGCGATCAGCCACACTTCGTTGCCGTTCCAAATGGGGCCAATGGCGGCCAACGCCGCACGCCTGTCCGCATCAGTTTTCGCGACGAAGCTATAGACGATGCCCAGGCCGAAGTCGAAGCCGTCAAGGACAACATAAATCGCCAACATCAACGTGACGGCAACATACCAGAAGGTTTCCATCGTACCGGTTCCTACGGGTTCGCGGACTCACGGAACGGGCTTGCCGGGCCATGTCTGATTGTTTCAGCCATCAGGAATAGGAAGAGCAGTCCCAACACGAGATAGATCCCGAGATATCCGAGCAACGTAAATAGTGCGTTGCCCGAATGTACCAGCGGTGAGACACCGTCAGCCGTGCGGAGCAGACCATACACCAGCCAGGGTTGACGGCCGAGTTCGGCGGTCATCCAGCCGGCCGTGGTGGCAAGATAGGGAAACGGGGCGGCAAGCATGAGCAGCCAGAGCAACCAGTTCGCGGTAAACAATCGCCCTCGCCAAAGCCAGAGCAGCGCCAGACCCATGACCGATACGAGCATGGTTCCGAGCCCGGCCATCACATGATAGGCATAGTAGAGCAGCGCCAGATTATCGGGCCATTCTGCACGTGGAAAGGCGTCGAGCCCTTTCACCTTGGCATAGAGTTCGTCAAAGAGCACCATACTTAACGCATTCGGCACGACGAGCGGATTATCGATCGTCATGGTTTCAATGTTCGGCTGGCCGATGAGCACCATACCCGCGCCGCGCTCGGTCTTGAAGAGCCCTTCGAATGCGGCGCCTTTGACCGGTTGGTGTTCAAACACCTGCCTGGCGTTCTCGTGGCCGGTCGGGAAGATCATCAGCGCAGTGGCGATGGCGCCGGTCACCACGCCCGTGCGGAGGAATGTCTTGGCATACTTCACATGCAGACCGGACAGGAGATAGAACGAACCGATCGCCGCCATGACAAATGAGGCGGTCACGACCGCGGCGGTCATGTTATGGGCGAATTGCCAGAACAGCCAGGGATTGGTGAGCAGACCGGAAAGACTGTCGACGAACAACCGTCCGTCCGGGGCCCTTGTATAGGCGACCGGATGTTGCATCCAGGCATTTGTCGCCAGAATGAAATAGCCGGAAAGCCAGGACCCGAGAAAGAGCATCAGCGATGCAGCCCATTGCACCAGACGGCTGAATCGCCCCTCGCCAAATAACATGATGCCGAGAAACGACGATTCCAGAAAAAATGCAAACAGGCCTTCCATCGCCAGCGTTTGGCCGATCACCCCCCCGGCGAAGTTGGAAAATTTCGCCCAATTGGTGCCGAATTGAAATTCCAAGGGAATGCCGGTCACGACACCAAAGGCAAAACTCAAGGCAAAGATCTTTGTCCAGAACCGGGCGACCTGATGATAGTGCTCGTCACCCGAAACGAGCGCACGGCTCCGCAGGTAAAGCAGGAGCAAAGCCAGCCCGATCGTCAATTGCGGAAAGAGATAATGAAACGTGACGGTGAAGGCAAATTGCAGGCGGTCGTAAAGTAACGCGCTGTCCATAGAATTCCTTCAAACTGAACTGTAACCTCTCGAAACGAGAATCTGCCGGCTGAAAATCGTCCTCTAGCAAGCTAGTTCTTCACTCAACGGTGTGGTCATCGTAGCAGATCCAGCAGGTGGAGTGGAGCGACTGGGGTGGGTGGCCCAGAATCCACCCCATACGCAATCAGTTTGCCAAACATGTTGATACCTTGTGCGGGAAATTTCGAGCAAGGCCGTCCCACAATTGCTGCTTATACACGAACATACCGCCACAGTCTCGGATGCCGTGAGTCAACCGCTCGTCTTGGGCTATTCTGATGAAGAGTATCTTGGGCTCAAGATTCTGGCCCACTTCTTACCTCAGAAATTAGGAAAATCACCCACATGAATCTGCGTTGAGACATTCAAATAATGTCGATACAATTCCTACTGATGAAGACATATGTTCTTCCTTATGGGTGGAAACCTTGTTTGATGGTTGGGACTGGATCCAAAATATATCAAGCCATATTTGCGCCCATGCGCCAGATAGTAACAGGGACGTCACGTGGCATCCTTTATGTAGACACGGAATAGGGAAGAGCCTCAGGCCAACTCACAATCCCACTCCCCAATACGACGCCATTTATTTCTCCCGATATGCCGAGTATGGTTGTGCCCATAACGACGAGCTGGGAATGGTATCCCTGCCCTGCTTGTTCTAAACGGGATTGCATCCCATCAAGGTCAGGAAGTTAATATTCCTGTAATCGCCTTCTCAATTCATTAGCATTGAGTCTGCTCATTATTCGAATATCGTATGGCGATCCCGGTAAGTGACGTGACAGTATAATCGTAGGGAATCGCCATACCTCCACCGTAACCCA
>CABVRQ010000019.1:20624-57640 GCA_902500695.1 uncultured Nitrospira sp.
CCGTAACCCAGACCGGGATACCCATAACTTCCCATACCCCAGGGTCCTCCCATCATCATAGGGCTTTGGTAGCTGACTCCATGCGCCAAATATTTTTCAGATTTGGTAAACACGACCGCATCACTGCCTAATGAAGCGGCCTTTTTAAGAATGTTGACCTGCTCGGTTGCATAACTATCCGACCCACTACCTTCCATACTCAATTGAGCAATGCCGATATGTGCACAGGCAGGCTCCCGGATTAAAATTTCAACTTCCTGCCATGAGGCTTTGGCCGGAAAGGTCTGGGAAGTGAGAAGAAGCGTGTTGACGGACGTACATCCGGTCATAAATATTCCGAAACCGAGAAGCCCTATAAAAACCATGTCCCGCCATGCGCGCGCGCATGGTGACTGACGTTCGCTCATGGAAGGTACCGCTCAAACATGTGCCCTTCTGTGATCAGGCGGCGCTCTTCGATTGTATCCCGTTGTCGGCGGTAGACTTCAAGGCTCGTCCGGTACTGGCCTTCATGGAGGCGCCAGGCAGCCTTTAACTCATGCAGTTCACCGGGAAGTCCCTGAACTTTTCGTAACATGGTCTCCGCAAATCTCAAATGTTCAAGTTGCAGCTCCCATTGTTCCAGGTGCAGTGTCCACCCTTGAAGATCAAGTGCTCGCAATTCCTGAATGACTGGGTCATGCGTGACCGGGAGGTTATGCAAAAAATCTATCCGTTTTCTGATGTCATCCAGGTTGATGGTCAATTCTCCAATGTGTCTTTCCACATCACTGAAAATCGATTGTAAAGGCCGAATCTCTTCGGCGACTGCCGATCCGGTTCCCATTCCCGTGAGGATCATAGTGAAAACTACCAGAAGCATTTTCAATATTTTTGCGATAGACATCATGTTTCCTTTCTCTTACCTCGAACAGTGCGTTCCCCTATGTTTACCAGACCAACGGATCTCTTCCCTTTTTGAATCACCTTATGGAAGAGCAACAAGGTCCCTGTATACTCGTCAACGTGATCCCGTTGGCCGAAGTTTATTCATACGTCCACTGGCTTCGATCCTATTGATGTATGTGTGCTTTTTGGCAAACCGCTTGAAATGATTCACATGATAGGATCGAACGGTATGGGTATAGACACGACTATCCGGCACCATCCCCTTTCCGCCTGATCCCGAGGAGCATGGTAGCTTTTGGGTCTGGAATGATTTGATTATAGACGTGCCTCCCACGCTTTTAAATGCCAAAGACCGGAAGTTTCCCAGGAGCCTCTCATCCACCCTTCCCCCTCCTACGACTGCGGAAATACCATTCATCTACTTCAATGGCATGAGCAATGGGCCTTTCCTCTGTCAAGGCCTGAGTACCCATCAAACGTAAGCACAAAAATTTAATCGCTGCCGTGCGCATTGTCAGGCCGACAATAGCATCAGCCGTTCTCGAGCTGGCCCAGCCGCAAGGAGATCCCCGATAAATCACCGAAGCAAAAGCTGGCCTATTCTTGCACTTGTCGTGGTCATACCCTCCTGAACATGGATAGGCGGGGATCCAAGCTTTCTCAGGCCACCGAGGTGGAAATCGAGCTCACTATTCGTCCGTCCCAATATTTTATAACAAAATGGGCTCTCCCTCCTGAGAGTTCCTATGTGGTCCTGAACATCAAAATCGCCGATGGAATCCAACACAGGTTCACGTCTCAATTGTTTCAAAGCTTACGGGTTTACACCTTCTCGAACGGCATGCAGGTCTATGGAAAAGATCTTGAGGGCACCAGGGGACGACCATTCAATTGGGATTCAGATGCTAAAGCCAGATGACTACAAATTCAACTGCGACCTCCACCCGTCCATGCGAGGTAAATTGTTGCTCCTCCAGGTGGATGTGGTGTAATCGTCCTGGCTCTACGGTGTAGGCTATCGGCAGACAGCGGTTAGAGCCAAAGCCCTAAATATAGACCCAAAACAGATTATTTCTAGATTCATCAAAATTTCCTCTCACAGACATCAGAGACACGGTGAGATTTTGAGAAACCAGTTCATTCACCTTATCTTTCACCCATTGAGTATGTCAGAATCAGAAGGGGTTCGGTCCCAATGCGTCAAAGACTGTTATATGTATCGGTGAAATCATTTTGAGAACGGCAAGGAGGACATCATGGAGGTAGTCACATTACTCATCGCTGTCGTCGCGCTGGTGATTGCGATCCTGGCATTTCAGCGAACCGGCGGGGGGATTCGCGATCTCCGTCGTCAAATAGAAGACCTCAGCGAAAAATCCGAACATGCGACAAAAGGGGCTCGCGACCTGACCGCTGATGCCCTCAGTCGTCTGGAAACGTTTATTCGTGGACAGCAGAAACCTACCCCAACGGAGCAGGAACCCCTGGAAGGCTCACCTCCAACCACCGAGCAGACCTCTCCTCCAACGGAACAGGAACGCCCGAAAACGGAACCTCCAACCCCGGAGCAGAAACCATGAGACCATGGGTCATGCCGGCGGCGGTTTTTTTTCTGGGATTAGGCCTCGGCGTAAGTGGCCCGCTGTTACTCTCTCGGTATTTGGATCCCTATCTTCCCGCTATTTTGAAGAACACCGTGCATCCACTTGAAGGGTCGGTGACACACAAACAACGCCAACAGGATCGATTACTGATCACGATTACCACCCAAGACGGAACCATTTTAGCGACCTTTCAACAACAGGTTCAGGAAATTGACCTCCTCATTAAGGAACGTGATCTGGTAACATTAGATGTGAGGCGATATGAACCTTTTGTGACCGACCCCCCGGTGATTCGGGTCACCAAGTATACGAACATACCCCCTCCTACTGACACAGACCCGAGTTCGTCCATTCAATCTGACCCTACACAGGAAATCGGCTCAACACCTGATCCCACAGGATCTGTCCCTTAGACTAACGAGGCAGTATCGAATACCAGTTCTCCTTCAAAATGACTTACGTTTTTTCTTGGTCTTATCAAAAAAAGAGGTGAAAGTGGTTTGGTTAACAGAAGCACGTCAGTTGAATGGGTCCGTGATCAATATTCTACAAGTTCTCCTCTTAGTAGGAATACTGACCGGCTGCGGCGCCATGAATGCCATACCCCCGCCCGCAACGCCAACGGCAGTCCAACAATTCCTCATGGCTCAGGCTGTGGAGCGCAGCTTGCCTCGAGAGAACACCATGCCCATTCCCTTAACCTCTGGAGATACAGTAAGTCTCAATATCTCTGGATTGAGCGTTGAACAGGGATTGGCCGTTGCAAAAGAGTTTTTCAAAGGTGCGATTGGGGGTTGGCTGGGAGAAAGAGGGGTCAAAATCGTCATGGATCCAGCTAAAGCAAAGTACCGGATCAACATTCTTGTCCAGGCCTTTGGAACTGAACAAAGGTCCTCCTTGTTCGGGTTACCTCCAATACAGAGTACTCTCCTCCCGATTGCATTGCCCCAGATAGCAATATACGCTTCTCAAAAAATGTCAGGATATACCCGATTCCGCCTGGATATTTACGAAACGGCTACTGGACAATTTACTCGCTCCACCCCATGGTTCCAAGGGTCAACCTATTTCAACGAATATACCATCTTGTTTTTTTTCGACTTCGAGTTTACCGATCTGATCGCTCCATTTTGATCTCTTGCTCTAATTTTCAACCAGGACCATTCAAATATTCAAGTCCGATTGAAAAACAAGGAAGCATCCCTCAAAACGCTTAAACGCCAAGGAAAAGCTCGGCTGAAGAATCCGTGAAATGCCGGAAACCCTACTCACACTGACTCCTTCAGGAGGATTTCACCAGCACATACAAATGACGCGAAGCACGGACAAGCACAATCAGCACAACCTGTTCGTTCTTCAGCCGTTTATACCAGGAGGAATACTCTCTGACCGATTCCACGGGATGCTTATTCAATTCAATAATCACATCGCCTTCTATGATCCCCGCCAATTCAGCAGCACACCCTTCCTCAAGAAATGAGACCACAGCGCCCTTGGTTGCAGGATTCAACTCATATTCCTGAATGGCCGCCTGATCGACTTCGGCCACTTCCACACCGGCAAGCGGATGTTCCACCCGAGGCGTTCGAATACGCCGCGCCTGAGGGATCGGTGGTTGCTCACGGATAATCATTCTTACCTTACGTTCTTTTCCATTCTCGACCATCCCCAATTCGATCTGTTCTCCAATATTGGCACGTGTCACATTCTCCAAAAGCATTTGCCCATCTTTCACGTGTTCCCCTTGGTACTGAAGAATTACCTCTCCCCGGTGTATCCCGGCATTATCGGCCGGTCCACCAGGCACCACATCGGTCACTAGAGCCCCTTCACTGTTTTTCAGGCCAAACCACGGAGCCAACTCCGTCGTCATTTCCTGCACACCCAGACCTAAATATCCTCTGACAATCTTTCCATTTTTGATCAATTCCTCTAACACAGGCCTTGCCAATGAAGAAGGCACTGCGAACCCCACTCCCTGATACCCTCCACTTTGAGAGGCTATTGCCGTATTAATGCCAACTAATTCTCCCCATGTATTCACCAACGCTCCACCGGAATTTCCAGGATTAATGGCCGCATCGGTCTGAATAAAGTCTTCAAAGCGGGCTAACCCCATGCCTCCCCGATCAAGAGCGCTGATGATACCAAGCGTCACCGTTGAATTCAGACCAAACGGGTTGCCAACAGCCAATACATATTGGCCAACGGCTAACGAGGAGGAATTTCCCCAGGGAATCACTGGAAGATTCTCAGCCTGAATTTTGATAACTGCCAAATCTGTTTCCGGATCCGCACCAACAACTTTGGCTGAAAATTCACGCGCATCTGGAAGAGTAACAAGGAGATCACGGCTTTCGGCAATCACATGATTATTGGTCACAATATATCCGTCGGAAGACAAAATGACTCCTGATCCTGAACCCTTTTGACGCTTGCGAATACCCGGTGGCGGTTGGCCCTCACCAAAACCTCTAAACGGAAGAGGAGCGCTTCCTCCCCGAGAATCGACAAGATCAATGGTTGCGGTGATATTGACCACAGCCGGGGTTACCGCCTGAGCCACGTCTTCGAATCCCCCTTGATTTAAAGTCTTTTCTTCCGTCCGTTCCAGTGCCGACTCCGATGGTTCACCTGCCCATCCAAGACTTCTCTCCATTCCGATACTCACCGCAAAAACACCGGCACAACCGATCCACATCGCCAAGGCCGGACTAAAGGCCTGCGGGAGCCAATGACGCGTCACCTTCCTCTTCTTATTGTCCATTTTTCATCCACATAATCGGTTCTTGATGCCTGTACTGCATTCCCGGAGATAATCTTCGATTGGCTGAATCCACTATTGTCCCAAAATCTTCTTCAGGCGAAATTTTCTTATACCCCATTCACTGTAGGCCCTCCCCAACCTAAAGCCTCTTTCATGAGCGGGTCGAAGGGTTTTTTCAAATGAGGGTGACACCCTCCTCGAGAAACACGACGGCAAAAAAGCATCTGTTTCCCCGAATAGGAAAGCATCGCAGCCAGAGGTTAGAAGGCGAGGGAGAGTCTCGACTAAAACAATGATTATTTAACTCCGGAATAATACCGGATAATATCCGAAACGGAGACGACCCCGACGATCCTGTTACTCTCTGTGACAGCAAGATGCCGGGTAGCTTTCTCTTTCATCAGGCGCACAGCTTCCACAATTGAATCACTGGTCTCAATGGTGACTAACGGTTCACGCATGCAGGTCTTCACCGTGGTTGTCACGGGGTCTGTTCCGGACGCGACCACCTCTCGAGTCAATTCTGTTTCAGTGATATATCCCAGGAACTCATCCCCACTTTGAACCAACACAGAACCGATCTTCCATTTTTGCAAGCATTGCGCGACTTCTTGCAAGGTGGCGTCAAGCGACACCGATCGAACAGTTTTTGCCATATAGTCTGCAACGTTTGGACCGGCACCTTTCCGTTTCTTGGACTCCTGCGAGAGAGAGGCCCGTCTGGCTTCGAGATCCGCAATGCCGCTTTCCAACACTCGCTGACGTTGCCGAACCGTTTCGCGCTGGGATTGATGGGTGGTGCCTTCCGGCGCCCCTTCGGGAAGATTCATGAGCCCCGCTGCCTCCCCAAGTTGGGCATAGTCATACGTATCTAAAAGCGGCGAAGAACTTCCGAATGCATCGGCAAGAATGTCTTCTGTGGTCGAATCAAATTCATTCAAGGATGCGGGAGAAGGCTCATCAGTCAGAAATTTTTTCAGGATCTCTAACTGCTGACGAATCCGGGCAATATCCTGATCCAATGTACCCACTCGATCCGTTTTAGACGTCTTGGATAATTCCATAAAGCCTCCTATCCTCAAGGACTAAGATAAAAATGAACGAAAAAACGATACTACCCTACCATTAATGAGTAGGCAATCAGAAGTTTTTCTGGAATGAATAGACCCCCACGAGGGGAATGGAAGGGGGTGAAACAGATTATGAAGAGGACACCGCCCACAAACCGATCAATGATCAAGTTTCCAATAAACTTGAAAGCAGGGTGGCAAGTCCTAGGAAACTGAAAAACCCGACCACATCGGTGACCGTCGTTAACACAATGGAGGAGGATTGCGCCGGGTCCTGCTTGAGTGCCTTCAAGGCGATGGGAATAATCGCGCCGGATAACCCCGCAATGACCATCGAGATGATCATGGATAATCCGATGATGAAGACCAATCCCAACGACCGGCTCCATAAGCCCACAGCAAAGCAGGCCGTAGCAGAAACAGCCAGTCCATTTAAAAATGCGACATAGACTTCTTTCCCGCTGACCCGGAGCCATTGAGATGGTCGAATATCCCGTAAGGCCAACCCGCGAATGACCACAGCGAGGGATTGAGCCCCGGTATTGCCTGATTGCCCGGCAACAACCGGAAGCAAAACGGCCAGAGCCGTAAATTTGGCAATGGTCCCTTCGAACATTCCCACCACAAAGGCGGCCGCAAATGCCGTTAATAGATTGAGCTGCAACCACGGCAATCGTTTTCGGACGGAAAACCATACAGGGGAAAGCGCACGCTCATCCTTATTTGCCCCCACCATCGTGAGCAGGTCCGCACTCGCATCTTCCTGACTGGCTTTAATAATGGCTTCGTTTCGAACAACGCCTAATAGCCGTTTGTCCAAATCCACAACGGGAATCGTAAAAAAATGCCGTTCACCAAAGAGTTCAATAATCTCTTCACGCGATTCCAAAGGATGAATGGTGGGAAGATCCTGAACCATGACTGACTGCAATTTTTCTTCCGGATCCACCAGCAGTAAGTCACGAACGGAAATCCGGCCCACAAGCTTTTGGGTTCGATCAATGACATACACATCATGGACATCTTTTTGCGCTCTGATCCGCACCTGTACCATGGCTTCTCGAACCGTGCTTTCCTCCTGCAACACAAAAAACTTTGGATCCATAATACGGCCGACGGATTCCTCCGGATATGTCATATAGGACCGGATTTCCTGTGCATACCGTTCAGGAACTCTGAAAAGAATCGCCCGTTGCAGATCGTCGTCCAACCGCTGAAATAGGGAGGCAGCCAATGACGGCGAAAGATGCGGCACAACCTGCTTCAGGAGATCGGTGGGCATGATCGCCAACGTATCCGCAGCCACGGGAGGAGTGATACAGGCAAGGAGATTCGCGGCATTTTTCGGACTGGTTCCCTGCAGGACTCGTAGAACATCCTCCACCGGATACCCTTCCAGAATACGTGCGGCTTCCTCATGATGATTCTGAAAAAATGCCTCATTCAGAAGATGACCTCTTCCCCGAACCTTTGTGCCCCTTTGCGTGGTCAGATCCCTCACCCTATTTTGTTCCGATCTTGTAGGGTTTCTGCAACATCGGTCATTAAACGAATGCCGGTTAACGAATACACTTCCCAAAGTTGCATGAGCGAATCACTCACGGAACCCAACGGAGCCTTGCCTCCGACATCTTTCTCAATCCTGCGTAACATCCGATATCGCAGGGCACCAAAAAATGTTCCCCATCGATCCACCACCGGCAAGGTATGAAACCGGCTCCACTCAGAATGTTTGAGAATTTCTTCCAGATTGGCCTCTGCTGATAACGTGGTAATCTGGGTCTCCATTAATGTTCCGACTAAATGATCAGACCGATCAATCAGCAGTTGCCTCAATGTGAGGACACCTTCCAATTTGCTATCGCGATCGATGACATAGACATAGTACATGGCTTTCTGGCCATAGGTACGAATACGGTCTATGGCCTCTTCGACGGCAATATCAGGTGGAAGCGTGAACACCTGAGGATCCGCTAAGCTTCCGGCCGTATTGGGTGAATACCGCAAGGCACGGCGAAGGGTAGCCCCCATCGGATCATCCAGCCGGTCTAATACTTCCTGGCGAACAGGTTCCTCAAATTGCCGAAGAACCCCGATGGCTGATGTGGCATTCATGGCGCTTAAGACGTCTGCTCCAAGGTCTTTCGAAAGCTCTTCGATGATTTTGGCAGTGGACACCGGCAAACAATGCTCCAACACACCAGCGATTTCTTCGCCGGGCAAGGCCTCCAGGAGCGAAGCCGATTCATGGGGATCCAGGGATTCCAGATGACGAGCCGCTTCCACGGGATGGGCCTGCAGATACCCGAGAGTGAGCCGATGTTCGAGGTCCATAGGCTAATGCTCAGGATGAGTGATGACAGCTGTTGATTCGGTGACCTGAGTAGCAGGAACAATAACCCGGCCTTCCCTGGTTTCTAACACGACCGAGATGGGTGTAACTGCAACGACGGTTCCTTGGTTCTCCCCGATTTTTACGGTCATACCCACCCGAACCATTGAACCCAAATAATGAGCGGCAATGAGATTGGCCACGGCAGTTCGTGACCCCAACCCAAACGATAATGCCGCCCCCCCGATCAATCCCGCCAATAATATGATAATAGTATTATTCAATAATTCTGTATTAATCCCAAGTGCGTCAATGGCCGTCACTACGATCAACAGGACTACCGCTACATAGACGGCCTGGGCCACCATCGTCCCGTGGGTAATCCCTGCCGAGCTACACGTCATGGTAATCAATTCACGGACAAAGTTCGCGGCGATTAAACCCAGAACCAGCACCAACACGGCAATTCCAACTTTGGGAATGTAGTAGGCAATACTCGTCAACGCATCCGAGACCATCGTTAAACTCAGGGTGTCGGACGCTTGAATGAGAAAAACCAGGAAAATAATCCAAAAGCCAATCATCCCTAATATTTCTGAACTTTTCTGCTTGGTTCCTGATCGCTCCAATAAGGTTTGCACGGCGGTGCGACTCAGTAACCGGTCAAACCCCATCAATTGCAACAAGCGTGTCACCACGACAGACACCAACCTGGCCAGCACATAGCCAAGACCCAACAGCATGCAGGCCAAAATCAGAGTTGGTAAATAGGCAACTATTTGAGCCAGGCTCGCGGTAACCGCGTCGGTTAAGCCATCCACCCACCCGGCCATCGTCAGTTTTTTCTCTTGCATATGAAGGATCGCCCTCTCTTCCCGATCGACCTATCTAGACGAAATGCCATGTCTTCCCAACCAGATTCGATGGTCATGGGAATATGACAATCGTTGATCATAGTACCCTCTTGGACATCACGCAACTGACATTCTGGCGAGATACCTCATTTTATTCAATGTTGGCATACAACCTGACTGGCCATTCGTTATAGAGAAGAGCTCATGAAACCGTTTCCCTGCACATCTGGTTCGTACCTCCTCCCTTCCTTCGCTCCCGCTGCATAGCCTTAGCAAAACACAGGATGGCCCGATCTTTCAGCCAGGCAGTCAACTCTCGACCAATCCGAACCCGCCAGGAAGGATAAACTGAGTCCGGTGCTCCTGGCAGATTAGGCGTATCCAGCTCTGCCAACAAATCTTCAAGCTGCACGATGAGCAGGCGGGAGGGTGTCCTGCCTAAGTACTGGTACATGGCTTGAAGCATGTCGTCCGGAAGACTAGGGGGAATCGCCTGGGCAGCACAGAGGCCCTCCCGATGTAAGGCCTCCCATAATCGTTCCCGATCTTCAGCACGGCGTCGCTGCTCTTGCTCGATATCCTTTTTTCTGAGATAGACACCCCCTTCTTCCTTAATAATGATATCCCGTCCAGCCCAAAACCCTTTGAGGGTAGGGAGGTCATGTGTCGTCGCAGCCACAAGCGCCTGTTCAGGATAGGCATGTGGCGGAATCATGGCTCCGCCGGGCTCTCGTTCAAAAAATAGCAGTCGATAGGAAAGAAGACCCGCTGCATCCAATTTTTGCCGAATGGCAGGAGTGACAGCACCGAGATCTTCTCCAACCACCATCACCTTTCGTCGCACACTTTCCAAAGCCAGGACCGCCAAAATTTCATCCACATAGGTCCTGACATAGATGCCATCCTTCCCTGTTCCGCCTTGGGGGACCCAGAACATTCGGAACAGCCCCAAGGCATGATCGATCCGGAGGACACCTCCATGTCGCATGTTTTGCCGTAAAGTTTCTCGAAAGAAGCGATAGCCATCCTCCCGTAATCGAACGGGATTGGGAACGACCAATCCCCAACTTTGTCCATTGAGATTAAAAGAGTCCGGTGGGGCTCCAACCGTGATGTCGGACGCAAGCTGATCTTGAAAGACCCAGGCATCAGCACCATCAGGATGAATGCCTACCGGGAGATCGTGATACAGCCGGAGGGACAACGAATGTGTCTTTGCGACATGATCGAGTTGCTGTAATTGCAACTCACACAGCCATTGAACGTATTGATAAAATTGTACGCGAGTGGCATAGGATCGTTGAAAAACTTCCACATCAGGGGACTGGGGATGCTGAAAGGCGTTCGGCCAGGTACGCCATGCCACCGTCCCCAGGTGTTCAGTCAAGACCTGAAATGTACAAAACATTGTCAGTTGCGGATGGAAACCGGAAACAAATTTGGCAAACGCCCTTCCACGAGCCGTGAGATTTTTGGGCCGGAGATGGTGTCGTCGAAACACTCGAAATAATTTCTCAAGAACTGTCCATTTCAGTTTCCCTACCGCTTCATAGTCGACGAGTGGATTCTCCCGAAGCTGTTGGAGGGTATGCAGAAATTTTGCACTTTTAGCTTTTTGACGAAGACCTGCCGACATCCGCCATTCGTCCACCCCCTCCAGGTTCAAATACACAGGACTCCAAAAGAGACGACTGGACGGAGAATAGGGGCTTGTTAATCCTGCTGCCGGGATATGAAGAGGATTGACCCCGATGGTAGCCACTCCCCAACGAGTCCCCGCCACTTTCATGATCTCTTCTAAATCTCGAAAATCCCCAATTCCCCAGTTTCTGTGTGATCGTAATCCATAGAGTTGAAGAGAAATCCCCCAAGCACGTTTGGGCAAAGAGGGGAGATAACATTTCCTCGGTGCCACAATAAGCAGGGCCTGTCCCTCCACTGTTCGCTCTGAGTGAAGCTTCACACGGACCGAAAGACGGAAGTATCCGAGTGGAAATTTTCCCGAAAGAGGAAAATGCACCTGGACATATTTAATTCCTTGGATTGTCTTCTCAGCTTTCACCTCACCACTGGCACCTCGCAGTGTTAGGTGCCGACTGCCTCCCTTCTCATCCGTCACCTGGATAGTGAGGGAAACCTTCTCCAAACTGATATCCTCAAGAGGAATCGAAAGAGGCAACATGAACGGGGAATCAGAAGGATACCGCACCACAACTGAATCAATAACCTGTGCCCAGGTTCGGGAGATCGCATAAGAAAGCGAGTCACGAATTTCCTGTTTCGAGGAGGCCTTTACTCCCATGCTGGCCAGGACTTGCCGGAGATGAGGCACCGTGACCTGTCGCTCAACACCTAACCCATCATAATAGACCGGCTCAATGCCATACTGCTGGCCTAGTTGCCAAATCAGCTTCGTGGCAGACTCATAATTTTTCATCGTTTTCATTCAAAAAAAAGGAAATGTTCTTAATGTCTGTTAGCACGTAACCACTTTCAACCGTACCCCATCCTCAGTTTTGTTGCATCCTGTTAATGAAGGTGCCCTGCGGACGAACCACGCCTCCACCACCCTATTCATATTCGGCGCTAGAGATCAGAAGGAGTTTCCAGTCTTGCCCTTTGGCCGAGTATTTTCCCTTCACAAAGTTCTCTTTCCCCACGTGCGCTTTATCATTGTAAGGGAAGATCAATCTTGTGTCTTCTACAAACCTCGTTCTTATCTGCTGTAAAAACTGATCTGAATAATCAACATTTGGCAGGTTCAATACTCACTTAACTCTTTGCACGGGAACGTTTCCCCCCAACTTCCAGAAAAATCATTTTCCCTTTTCAGCAACCCTGCGATAGCCACAGAAATGTCCAACGGCTTGGACGAAACGCCCTATTTCCGGTACAATGTTTTTTAAGGGAATTAGAATGGGGTCCCTCATAAATCAGACAAGCATAGGAGCTGAGAAACGAATTATGCCTCCCAAAACACCAGACGAGAAACCACCCAAGAAAAAACCCTCCACCACAAAAAAACCGCTCACGGCAGGCAAAACGGCTCCAAAAACCACTAGCAAAGCTGTGTCATCAGCTACGACCAAGCGGTCAGCGATGCCTCAGGCAAAACACAAGGATCCCCAGACCTCCTATCCGGGTCCCTCTATGGCTCTATCCGAAGAATTGCGGGAACGAATTGCCCAACGCGCCTATGAAATTCATCATCGGCGTGGAGGCCAACATGGCAGTGATTGGGAAGATTGGCTTCAAGCCGAGCGTGAAATCCTCTTACAGCAGCCTCCGCCAGCTTAGTGGACGATTGGAATATTGATTTTTGAAAACCAGACACCTTTTACTCACTGACATTCAAACAATGGAGGATATCTCACATGGATAACGACACTCGATATGTCTTGCTCGCTGGACTATCATTAATGGTCGGAGTGGTTCTCGGAACCGGACTTGGTCTGTTGATGGCTCCCCAGTCAGGATCCCGAACCCGTCGTCAGTTAAAGAACATGATGGAAGATGCCAGCGAACGGGCCGGAGAATTTGCAGATGATGCCAAGGAAGCGGTCACCGGCATTGTCGAGCGCAGCAAAAAATTTGTTGTCTAGCCGACTGATGCCAAGGGTTCTGTCCCGCACAAACGCTCATGTCTCCGTACCCGTTTTGACCACCTGCCCAAATGGGGGCATGGTGGCTGATTCGGTTCCCCATGAGCCGTATCCATCGGACCCAGTGACAGATGGCCATGGAGTCCCTGGTCAGGATTTCGGGGTTCGAAACAAGGCAAGCCCCCTGGAGACTAAATGGTAGGGTTGGCCCCCTTTCAGCAATTTCGTATGTTTGGGACTTTTCTTGTCAACAGGCACACCTGTGTCAAACTCCAACTCCCACCGAACGGATTTAGTGTGAGCAGGAAGAATGAAATCCACATCCTCATGATGGGCGTTGATTAATACGAGAAACGTCTCGTCGACAATCGGCCGTCCTTGACTATCTTTCTCCACAATCGCATCCCCTGCTAACCGTATTCCCAAAGTTCGGAGGCCCATCTGCCAATCTTCATGCGACATTTCTTTCCCATGCGATCCGAACCAGGCAATATCCTTCACCTCTGAGTCCTCTACCCGACGCCCTTGAAAAAACCTTCGGCGTTGAAACACCGGATGGGTTTTTTTAATGTCAATAAGCAGTTTCACAAAGTCCAACAATCCGAGTTGAGGTCGCGTCAGGTTCCAATTTATCCAACTTAACTCGTTATCCTGGCAATAGGCATTGTTATTCCCCTGCTGCGTACGACCCAATTCATCTCCGCCACAGATCATCGGCACTCCCTGGGATAACAACAGGGTGGCGAAAAAATTCCGGACCTGCCGATCACGTAATTCCTGAATCGCGGGATCATCGGTCTGACCTTCGACACCACAATTCCAACTATCATTGTCATCGGTCCCGTCCCGATTTCCCTCCTGATTGTCTTCATTATGCTTGTGATCATAAGACACCAAATCCTGGAGGGTAAATCCGTCATGGGCAGTGACAAAATTGATACTGGCATAGGGTTGTCGCCCGCTTTCTCCGTAAAGATCGCTGCTCCCGGACCAACGATTGGCGACTTCCCCAAGCAATCCGCCATCCCCCTTCCAATACCGGCGTATAGAATCGCGGTATTTTCCATTCCATTCCGTCCACCCAGGTGGAAAATTTCCCACCTGATAGCCGCCTTCTCCCAGATCCCAGGGTTCTGCGATCAGCTTCACCTGCGACAACACAGGATCCTGGTGAATGATGTCAAAAAAGGCACTGAGTCGATCCACATCGTGTAACTCACGTGCCAATGCGGATGCCAGGTCAAACCGGAAACCATCCACATGCATATCGATCACCCAATACCGCAAGCTGTCCATGATCAATTGTAAGGTCCGTGGATGTCGGACATTCAGCGTATTTCCACAGCCGGTGTAATCCATATAATAGCGTGGATTGTCCGGGGACACACGATAATAGGATGCGTTATCAATCCCCCGGAATGATAACGTTGGCCCGAAGTGATTCCCTTCTCCCGTGTGGTTATAGACCACATCAAGAATGACTTCGATGCCTGCACTATGGAGTTTCCTGACCATGGATTTGAACTCATCGACCTTTTCTCCCCCACCAGGAAAAGCCGAATATCGGATGTCCGGGGCAAAATACCCAATGGAGTTGTACCCCCAATAATTGGTCAGACCCTTTTCCTTCAGATAGAGGTCATTCACAAAATGTTGAACCGGCAACAATTCTACGGCGGTAATTCCGAGCGATTGCAAATATTCAATAATCGCCGGAGAGGCCAAACCCGCATAGGTTCCCCGCAAGGCTTCAGGAACATCCGGATGCCGCATCGTCATGCCCTTGACGTGGACTTCATAGATCACGGTCTGCTCCCAGGGAATATTCAAAAGTTGGTCGCCTCCCCAGCTAAAGGCCTGGTCGACAACCACCCCTTTCGGAATGTTGGCCGCATTGTTGCGATCATCAATTGAGAGATCACCTGCCGGATCTCCAAGACGGTAGCCAAACATGGAATCGGACCATCGCACAACACCCGTCAAGGACTTCGCATACGGATCGATGAGAAGCTTGGCAGGATTAAACCGGTGCCCCGCCCCAGGATCATATGGCCCATGCACCCGGTATCCATAGAGTTGACCGGGACGCACCTCAGGTAAATACACATGCCAGACTTGATCCGTTCGTTCCTCAATGGGAATCCTGTGGGTTTCCTGCTCCTGAAGTTCATCGTCAAACAGACAAAGATCCACACCGGTCGCATTCTCGGAGAAGAGCGCAAAATTGACTCCCTGGCCGTCCCATGTGGCACCAAGCGGGTATGATCGACCTGGCCAAATTCTCATAGATTCTGCTCTCCTGGATATGGGTTTCTGAATATCGGGAATTGCGGGTGCCGATAATACAGTATATCTCAAGACGGGGCAAAGGGGATAAGCTTCTGCCGGGGTTTCCAGGTCTCCGCCTATTTGTTAAGCTTTCCATCATCAGCAGGCATTCCCCCCACAAATAAAATGATCGACAATAACAGCAGGGAGGAAACACGTTTGGAAAAATTAAAGGCCGTACGATGGCAATTAGAACTGGGCGGATCGTGCATCGACGCCTCTTCTGTAGAATTCCGGGTGTGGGCACCCAAGGTTCAGTCGGTGGCCGTCAACATTATAGGAAATGCCGGCGAACCGATTCCCCTTTCTCAGGAATCTTTTGGGTATTGGAAAGGAACCGTACCAGACATCTCTCCGGGCACTCGCTATCAATATGTATTAAATCACACTATCGAGCGTCCTGATCCGGCTTCCCGCTCGCAACCGGATGGCGTGCATGGCCCGTCGGAAATTATCGATCCTCATGCGTTTTCCTGGACAGATCCATCCTGGCGTGGCCTGCCTCTTGAGCAATATATCATCTACGAGCTCCATACCGGCACCTTCACCCAGGAAGGGACCTTTGATGCCATCATCAGCCGTCTGTCCTATTTGCGTGACCAGGTTGGCATCACCGCCATCGAACTCTTGCCGGTGGCGCAATGCCCGGGAACCAGAAACTGGGGATACGATGGGACCTTTCTCTTTGCTCCGCAGCAGAACTATGGTGGGCCTGACGGCCTCAAGCGACTCGTCAATGCCTGTCATGCAGCCGGCCTCGCGGTGATCATGGACGTCGTTTATAACCATCTGGGGCCGGAAGGAAATTACCTTGGTGATTTTGGCCCATACTTTACCGACACCTATAAAACTCCATGGGGGAGCGCCCTCAACTACGATGGACCCGAGAGCGACGCTGTCAGACAGTTCATGATCAGTAATGCCGTGTACTGGATTCATGAGTATCATATTGACGGGTTACGCCTGGATGCCATTCACGGCATCTTTGATTTCAGCGCCAAGCATCTTCTTCAGGATATTGGTGAAGCGGTCCGTGCGGAGGGACAACGGCTCAATCGGCAGGTACATGTCATTGCCGAAAGTGACCTGAATGATGTCCGTATTATTTCGCCCATTTCACGAGGGGGGCATGGGCTGGACGGGCAGTGGAGCGATGACTTTCATCATGCCCTGCATGCCGTGCTGACAAAAGAACGTAAGGGCTACTATGAAGATTTTGGACAGTTAAAGGACTTGGCAAAGGCCATACGAGAAGGCGTAGTCTATACCGGACAATACTCTCAACATCGGCGACGAAAACATGGAAACTCCTTCAAGCCATGTTCACCAACACAACTTGTGGTGTGCGCCCAAAATCATGATCAAATCGGCAATCGCGCACAGGGAGATCGCCTCAGTAGCTTGGTGAGCTTTGAAGCCCTCAAAGTCGCCAATGCCACGGTGCTTCTCTCTCCCAACCTTCCACTTTTATTCATGGGAGAAGAATACGGTGAAACCGCTCCTTTCCTGTATTTTATCGATCATGGAGACCCGGCTTTAATTGAGGCCGTCCGACAGGGGAGGACAAGAGAATTCGCGGCGTTCGGATGGACGGACATTCCTGATCCCTATGCTCAAGGGACCTTCGATCGTTCCACCATTCATCCTTGCATTGAGACTAATCCGCAACAACACGCCCACGCCCGATGGTGCCAGGCTTTGATTCACCTCCGCAAGTCTATTCCCGCATTAGGCACCGGAACGAAAGGTCATAAGATCCAGATTGGATCCCATGCGAAAAGTCAGTTACTGATCATTCATCGCCGTGCCAAAGAGGGACCTGACGCACTCATGCTTCTAGGGTTTCACGATAAGGCATCATTAGCGTTAGTCAAGCTTCCAAAAGGGAATTGGGAATCCCGACTTGATAGTGGAACCTTCGCCGCTGACGATCAGGAAGAACTTCTGGCTCCCTCCAACCTAAACATTCAGAAGGTGGAACAGGTCTCTCTCAAGCTTCCCCCCTATCCGGCCTGGATTTTCCTGAAAACTGACTAGCAATTTATCCAGAGACCATCTACGACAATCGTTGAGACCCAAGACATTCCTCTTGCCGAGAGGAGTGTCTTGGGTAAAATAGAAAGGGTTCTCGCCTTACCACCACAAACAGATGGTTGTTGAGGAGAGACGAAAAACAGATACGCAGAAATCTCGCAGATTCACTCGGGTTTAAAAAAGACCGCGGCTAACGGCGGGATGGTGATGAGCACAGAAAACGGTTGGCCATGCCAAGGCATATCTTCGGCTTGGACCCCTCCACCATTCCCCATATTGCTTCCACCGTACGCCTCTGAGTCACTATTCAAGAGTTCCCGATAATATCCGCCGGTCGGCACGCCCATTCGATAGGCTTCTCGAGGAACAGGGGTAAGATTCAGAGAACAGACCACAATATCGGAAGGATCTTTGGCGCGCCTGAAGTACGTGAGCGTCGAATTATCGCTGTCATGAAGATCGATCCACTGAAACCCCGTCCAATCATAGTCAACTTGATGGAGCGCAGGTTGTGAGGCATACAAGCGGTTAAGATCAGCGACGTACCGCTGAAGACCCCGATGCCGATCGTACTCAAGCAGATGCCATTGCAGGCTATCATCATGATTCCATTCCCACCATTGCCCGATCTCGCAGCCCATGAATAACATTTTCTTTCCAGGATGACCCCACATATGTCCATACAAGGCCCGTAAATTCGCAAATCGCTGCCAGTCGTCCCCTGGCATTTTATCCAGGAGCGATTTTTTGCCATGCACGACTTCATCATGAGAAAGCGGGAGGACAAAGTTTTCGGTAAATGCATAGACTAATCCAAAAGTCACGTTATGTTGATGATATCTCCGATAGATCGGATCCAGACTGAAATAATCCAGGGTATCGTGCATCCACCCCATGTTCCACTTAAACGTAAATCCTAACCCTCCGACATAGGTCGGCCTGGAGACCCCTGGCCATGCAGTGGATTCTTCCGCAATCATCACAATGCCGGGATGTTCCTGGTGAGCTACGGTGTTCAGCTCTTTCAAAAATTCCACCGCTTCCAGATTTTCTCGGCCCCCGAATTTATTGGGAATCCATTCACCGGATTTTCGCGCATAATCGAGATACAGCATCGACGCGACAGCATCCACGCGAAGACCATCGATATGGTATCGGTCGAACCAACTGAGCGCGCTATTGATCAGAAAATTTCTGACTTCGGTCCGGCCATAATTAAAGATCCGGCTATTCCATTCCGGATGAAATCCAAGCCTCGGGTCGGAATGGTCATATAAATTTGTCCCATCAAACCAGGCCAACCCATGGGGATCTTCGGGAAAATGCGCTGGAGCCCAATCCATCAGGACCCCAATGCCGGCCTGATGACAGCCATCCACAAACGCCATAAACTCTGCAGGAGTGCCAAAACGGCTTGTTGGCGCGAAATACCCGGTGGCTTGATACCCCCATGACCCGTCAAACGGATGTTCGGTCACCGGCATCAACTCAATGTGGGTAAATCCCATTTCCTTCACATAGGGAATGAGGTTTTGAGCTAATTCGCCGTAGGTCAACCATCGAGACCCTTCCTCTGGAACCCGTTTCCATGATCCCAAATGCACCTCATAAATGGACCAAGGCTGAGTGAGGGGATCACAGGTTTGCCTGGCTGTCATCCACTCCCCGTCCCGCCATTCATACCCCGAAAGATCACGAACCACAGACGCCGTTTTGGGTCGCAGTTCAGCGGAAGAGGCATACGGGTCGGCTTTCAAAAATGGGGCATCCCCATTTTGCGGCAAAATTTCGAATTTATACACCGCACCATCATTCATATCCGGAATAAATAACTCCCAAATTCCACCACCTCCTCGGCTTCTCATCGGATGCCGGCGTCCATCCCATTCATTGAAGTCTCCTACCACGCTGACCCGCTTGGCATTTGGGGCCCACACAGCAAAATTAACCCCTTGAACTCCCTGATGGATGCAGACTTGCGCCCCAAGCTGCTCATAAGCTTTGTAAAGTTTGCCCTCCCCGAACAAATGTAAGTCAAAATCTGAGATGAGCGGGGAAAACGCATAGGGGTCGTGGCGTTGGCTGGCTTTCCCCTGACGATCGACGATGCGAAATTGATAATCCGTGCCCAATGGATGACCATTCCACCGTGATTCAAAGACCCCATCAGGATGGACGAGCTTCATGGGAATAGGGGTGCTGTCATTTTTCCCAGGAAGCACGACCACTTCGGCAGCCTCAGGCAGAAATGCCCTAATGCAGATATCAGAAGAATTCGTCGAATCGCCCTGATGAGGACCCAATACGGAAAACGGATCCCATTCAATGGCAGAAACCAGACGTTGAAAACGATTTGAGAGTATTGGCATTGCCAATGAGTCCTTTCTGTGTTAATTAACAACATCCTAACATACCAAAAGGGACTATGTATTCTGCACTGTTGGCGTTGTTGCTTCTGCTGTTTTTTTCTGTTGCTTTTTCTATACAAAACTCCGAACCCATCATCATAAATTTTTTTGCCTGGACCTTTCAAGGGTCGCGGGCCGTCATGTTACTCACGGCTTTGGCATTAGGTGTGAGCCTGTCCCTACTGGCTTCATTGCCCTCCTACATTAAAAAAAGCCGGTTGATTGCCAAACAACAAAAAACGATCGCGGCACTGGAACGATCCGTCGCCGAGTTAACCAACCCTCCGTCCAACATTTAAAGTCTGTATGAAAAGCTCTTCCGGATCTCGTCGCAAAAAAATCACTGAACGGACGCCCCAAAAAATCCTGGCCATGATCATGGCTGGAGGCAAAGGCGAACGGCTTATGCCATTAACGGAACAACGAAGTAAGCCATCTGTGCCTTTTGCCGGCACCTATCGCATCGTCGATTTTGTCCTCAGCAATTTCATTAATTCCGGCATCCAAGCCATGTATGTTTTGGTGCAATACCGCTCACAATCCTTAATTGAACATCTCAGAAGGGCCTGGCGTTTTGGTGGCACCAACCGTCAAAACTTCATTACGGTCGTTCCTCCCCAGATGAAGGGACGTGGCAAATGGTATGAAGGGACGGCGGATGCGGTCTATCAGAATATTAACCTCATTCAGGACTTCGCACCAGGATTGGTGGCTGTCTTCGGAGCCGATCATATTTACCGGATGGATGTCCGGCAAATGATCCAGTTTCATCTTGACCAAGAAGCGGACGTGACCGTCGCGTCGCTTCCCGTTCCGATTCAGGCAGCAAAAGGGTTCGGAATTGTCGAAGTCAATGCCGACCATCAAATCATCGGTTTTGAGGAAAAGCCGGCCTCTCCCAAACCCATGCCTGAAAATCCTGAGATGGCGTTTAGTTCAATGGGGAATTATATTTTTAACGCCGACATTCTTGTGAAAATCCTGGAACAAGACGCCAGTCAAGCCGGCACTCACGATTTTGGCAGGAACATCATTCCGTCCCTCATTAAATCTCACCGGGTCCTAGCCTATGACTTCATGGATAATGTGGTGCCTGGCATTCACCCTTACGAAGAATGGGGGTACTGGCGCGATGTGGGAACACTGGAGGCCTATTGGCAAGCCAACATGGACATCTTGGGGGAGTCGCCAATCCTGGACTTACGAAATGTCAAATGGCCTATTCTGACCGATGCGTCGGTCGAACCCGTTGCGAGTTTGGTGCGATCTCACATGGATGATGCCATGGTTGGCCAAGGCAGCCTCGTGGTAGACAGTACGGTAAAACGCTCAATCATTGGGCGGAATGTCCGGATTGGAGAAGGCTGTACCATTGAAGAATCGATTATTCTTGATGGGACACTTATTGGCTCCAATTGCCATCTCCACCGTTGTATCATCGACCGATTTAACATTATCTCGTCCGGAACCACACATGGCGACAAACACGGACGAGACAGTCGTCGATCCACAGGCGGGAAGCTCGGACTCACCCTTTTCCCTCGCGGGCAATCGTATGGTGGACGGGCCATCCATTCTTCACCCTCCTCTTTAACATAAAGGAGGGATCATGAATCCTTTGCCTCTGCACATCCCGCTCTCAACCTATCGCCTGCAATTTAACTCGTCGTTCACATTCCAGGACGCCTCCCGCATTCTTCCTTATCTGTCTCAACTTGGCATCACCGACTGCTACGCCTCACCCTATCTGAAAGCCGTTCCAGGGAGCACTCATGGATACGACGTGGTTGATCCCACGGAATTAAACCCAGAGATCGGGACGGAAGCCGAGTATCGGGCATTTATCCAAGCACTTCACCAACATGGCATGGGTCAGATTCTGGACGTCGTGCCGAACCATATGGGGATAGCCGGATCGACGAATCTTTGGTGGCAGGATGTCCTGGAAAATGGCCCTTCTTCGCATTACGCCACATTTTTCGATATTGACTGGACGCCGGTGAAGCCGGAATTGGAAAACAAAGTGCTTCTCCCCATTCTGGGCGATCAATACGGCATTGTTCTCGAAAACCAGGAAATCATTCTCCACTATGACGACGGGCAATTTTTCCTCACCTACTATGAAAATCGCCTGCCTGTTGATCCCTGTACGTGGAGTACCATCCTGACCTTTAGGCAAGACACACTCAATCAAAGCCTGGAAAATTCCGATCCGCACTTGCATGAATACCAAAGTATTATCACCGCTCTCTCCCATTTACCTGCCAGAGCCGAAACGGAAACTGAACGGGTTGCCGAACGATACCGGGAGAAAGAGGTGATCCGCCGCCGCCTCTCCACCGTGGTTACAGAAAATTTAACTATTCGCAATTTTCTGCTGGAGAACATTCGGTTACTCAATGGCATCAAGAACTCTCCCCGCACATTTGATGTCCTCGACCACCTGGTGAGTCACCAAGCCTATCGACTGGCCTATTGGCGGGTCGCGGCTGAAGAAATAAATTATCGGCGTTTTTTTGACATCAACCAATTGGCGGCCATTCGCATGGAGGAACCAGAGGTCTTCCAAGCGGCCCATAAAAAAATATTTGAATTATTAACATCCGGTGCGGTGAATGGACTCCGGATTGATCATGTCGATGGGCTTTATAATCCAAGGGCCTTTTTGGCCCAATGGCAACAATGGGCGGCTGAACACTTAGAGGTTCAGGCCGACACCAAAGGTCGCTCCCTCTATCTCCTCGTTGAAAAAATCCTGGGTACAGAGGAACGCCTCACTTCTGATTGGCTGTGCCATGGCACAACCGGATATGACTACCTTGCCCTCGTCAATCAATTATTCATCCAGGAAACCCACCAACGACAGATCGAACAGATCTACAGCCGGTTTACCAAGCAGTCTCTCCGATATGACGATCTGATCTACGACTCCAAAAACCTCATCATGACCAGTTCCATGTCAGGAGAAATTAATGCCTTGGGGCACCAACTGAATGTCCTCTCCGAGAGAAACCGGCGCTCACGGGACTTTACGTTGAACAGCCTGATCCATGCCATCCGCGAGATCATTGCCTGTTTCCCCGTGTATCGAACATATATTGGACCGGACCCTCTCGAAGGCGTCTTGGATCGTGATCGCGCGTATATCCGGCTAGCTGTGGCGCGGGCAAAACGGCGTAATCCCGCCATCAGCAATCTGGTGTTCGATTTTATCCGCGATCTTCTCTTGAGAATTCCCCAGAATTCCCCTGATCTTGATTGGGAGGTGATTCGACCTTTTGTTATGAAATTTCAGCAAACGACCAGCCCGGTCACCGCCAAAGGCGTTGAAGATACCGCCTTCTATAGTTACAACCGCCTCACATCACTGAATGAGGTCGGGGGAGAACCACAACACTTTGGGGTACGGCTTTCAACATTTCATCAATACATGCAGGATCGAGCCACCCAATGGCCATCATGCCTCTCGTCCACGTCTACTCATGATACGAAACGAAGCGAGGATGTCCGGGCCAGAATCAATGTGTTATCGGAAATTCCTACAGAATGGCGGCAGCATCTTAAAATCTGGAATCGACTGAACAAAAAATTCAAGCAACCCATCAATGATCAACTGGCCCCGAGCTTGAATGAAGAATATTTGATTTACCAAACACTGCTCGGTACCTGGCCCTTTGGTGGCCTTTCGGACTCGACTCAACCCCAATTTTTGGCGCGCATACAGGGGTATATGGTTAAAGCCTTACGGGAAGCGAAAGTGACCACCAGCTGGTTGAACCCCGACGAGGCGTGGGAGAGAGCCGTCGGGGAATTTCTTGCCCACATTCTGTCGCTCAGGTCCTCAAATTCCTTTCTTCAAGATTTCATTCCCTTTCAACAACGCATCGCCAAATATGGCATCTATAATTCTCTGAGTCAGGTCCTTATTAAAACCCTTGCTCCCGGTGTCCCCGATTTTTATCAAGGTACGGAGCTTTGGGATTTCAGTCTGGTCGACCCGGACAACCGACAACCCGTGGATTACCTCTTCAGACAACAACGGCTGACTGAATTACAGGACCTGCAACACACCACAGCTCCTCCTGAATTGGTCCATACCTTATTACAGGATGCGGAAAACGGCCTGATCAAAATGTATTTGACCACCACCGCCCTTCATATCCGGAAGAGCCGGCCTAACCTATTTCTGGAAGGATTGTATCGGCCACTGGAATTCAAAGGGGAGCAGGCCCATCATGTGTGTGGATTCATGAGACAGATTTCTTCACATATCTGCGTGATCATATTCCCACGACTTTTAACCAATCTCATTCCGGATCAGACTATCAGTCCGGTCGGCGAACCCATATGGGGACACACCTCGATGGCACTCCCTCCGGAATTGGCGACATACTCGTTTCGCAATCTCCTGACCCAAGAAATTGTTGCTCCACAAAATGACCTCAGCATGGTAGGATTACCCCTAGGAACGCTTTTTCAACATTTTCCTTTTGCCCTATTGGAGCCCGTCTCATGACTATGAGCAAATTGAACACGGCACAAGCTTCTGACCAAGAATATTCTGATCAGTCCACGCCGGAGGGAGAGCTAGGCTGGGAGGGACACGTGCATTTCTCTGAGGATGTCCCGTTATGGAAACGGGTTCTGGATACATGGCCTGAGCTCCGCACGGGCTTATCCTACAGTCTTATTTTTGCCTCCGGAGTTCTCCTGGGAGGAGCCATCATGGCGATGGCCTCATCGAAAGATCATCAGAACCAATCATAACAAGTAAAGAATTACTATGGAGGAATTTCACGATGGATGAGCATACCACGCAAGGCGACTCAGGTTGGGTGAATACATTTGTCTTCATTGCCGGATTTCTTTTGGGCGCCGGGAGTGCCATACTCCTGACACCTGAAACAGGAACTCACGTGCGGAACCGATTGGCACGCGGCGCGAAGACCGCACAGGACGAATTTTCAGATATGGCTTCGCAAACCAAAGAGGCCGTGCATGCCTGGTCTGAAGAAGCCAGAAAAACCATGAAGCAGGCGGCCACGCGAGTCAACTCCGCCGTGGATGCCACCAAACATGCCGTCAAAACTGATTCTTTTGACGGGTAAACCTCAACCCTCCCGCAGGGGGAGGGACTTCCCCTTGACCATTCTCAGCCACCTAAGCACTGGACTCCTCCCGTTCCGTTTGTCGTAAACGTCAAACGCCTTGTCTCTCCCCATCTTGTCGAGACTTTCCATCCATGCGAAAGTAGATTAATGACGCAATCAGGGTTAACCAACTCCCCTCTCACGTTTCGACTGAAGCTCGGCCTTGTGATCAATGGTATCATCATCCTCGCCGAATTCATCGGCGGGTATGTGATCAATAGCCTTGGATTAATGAGCGATGCCGGGCACAATTTGATTGATCAAGGCTCCCTCCTGTTAGCCTTGTATGCCCATATTCTGGCCACTCAACCGGCCACGGAACATCGAACGTTTGGCTACCACCGCGCCGGAACCATTGCGGCGTTTCTTAATAGCCTTCTGCTAATTTTCACAGGGGGGATTATCGGAGTTCTTGCCCTCGACCGGATGTTTTCCCCGGTTGACATCCCTGGATTTTGGGTAATGGTCATCGCCGGGATCAGCTTGATCGCCAATCTCGCCGTCGCCCTATTATTACGCCGGGGAGCCGAAAATGACCTGAATATTCGCGGCGCGTTTCTTCATATGGTGATGGATGCCTGGATGTCTCTTGGCGTCATCATCGCCGGGTTGGGAATCGCCCTGACCGGCCTCACCATTTTAGATCCCCTGATGAGTATTCTCATCGTCGTCATTATTGTGAAAGGAAGTTGGCCACTCTTTCGTGAATCACTGGACATTTTATTGGAATCGACTCCCCCTCACCTCAAAACTTCCGATATCGTGGCAACCATTGAAATCATTCCTGGTGTCAAAAAAGTTCATGATCTGCATATCTGGGCGGTTGAACCCCGCATTGTGATGTTGACGTGTCACGTATTGGTGGACACCGAGGCGGTTCAGGATAAGGATCAACTCCTCCAACCCATTCAATCAACACTCTCTTCGAAATTTGGCATTCATCACTTAACCGTTCAACTGGAAACCGAATGCCAGGAGCAAGGGGACCTGCATTGCAATCTCAGTTACCTGACGAACGGGTCAACTGCCACGGATCCCAGTCCTTCTCATCTGCACCACCATTAATCCGCTACAGGCTTTCTTTGAAATACACGCGTCTTGAGTAAAAATCCCATCCCTCCTCCCAAGAGCACACCCAGACCAACCCCGACCAACACGTCTGTGACATAATGGGCTCCTAGAAAAACCCGTGACAATCCGATCAGGCCAAGGAATGGCCACAATACCCACCCCAAAGAGGGATAAAGCATGACAAGAAAGCTGATAGCCGTACCTGAATTTAACGCGTGATTTGAGGGCATACTAAACGCCCCCCCGCATCCGACTAATTCATGAATGTGCTCGAGAACCTGACACGGCCGTGGACGGCCAATCAGTGTTTTCAGCTGGCCACCCAGAAAATCACTGAGACCGATAAGGATCGCTAAACTAGGAATAGCAAGCCTGGCCTCTCCCCATTTCATCCATCCCCAATACCCCATGAGCAGAATCCCAGGAATCAGGAGATTACTTTCTCGTGACACCTGAAGCATGAACCAATCCAATCCAGCAAACTGGCCTGCCCAACCATTAATAGAGGCAAACCATAATTCATCACTGTTCATCGTAGGCCTTTAACTATTCCGTCCTTATTCTCGTCGGACACAAGATTCTGCAAGAAATTGGACGGGTATGATAAGGTAGAGTTTCTAACGCGAAAGGATTTCTTCATGCTGATTGATACCCATGTTCATTTAGACGATCCCCGTTATGATCCAGATCGGGACGATATATTTCACCGTGCCCAGGAAGCAGGTGTTGAGAAGTTTGTCACGATTGGATGTGATCTTTCCACAAGTCATGCAGCCGTGCAATTAGCCACAATCCAACCTAATGTCTATGCCACGATCGGCGTGCATCCCCATGAAGTCAAACGCATCGAGCCCAACTGGTATGCGGAATTGACGAAACTGGCACACCAGCCCAAAGTGGTCGCCTTCGGAGAAATCGGCCTCGATTATCATTATGATCACTCTCCCCGAGAAACCCAACGTCAACGATTTCGTGAACAAATTGAGCTGGCGCAATCACTCACCCTTCCTCTGGTGATTCACACACGTGAGGCGCAGGAGGATACAATGGCCATCCTGCAAGAAGAACATGCTGAGAAGGTGGGCGGCGTCTTTCATTGTTTTTCGGAGGATCTGGCCTTTGCCAAACGGGCCTTGGACCTGGGATTTTATCTCTCATTTTCAGGAATCATCACCTTTCGGAATGCCTCTCAGTTACATGAAGTGATTCGCATGGTCCCCGATGACCGGTTGCTCATTGAAACCGATGCCCCCTATTTAACTCCCGTCCCGTTTCGAGGAAAACGTAACGAATCGGCCTTTGTCACCTATGTGGCGGAACAGATTGCGAAAATTAAATATGGGGACTCTGAAGGCGGATTAGCTCGTGTGGCCGAACTGACCACCAATAATGCCTGTCACCTTTTTAAAATTTCTTCATGATTCGATTGCGTTGACGTAACTTCTTGGGAAGTTTTCGGGGATTGCCCTTCTTCTCTTTTGATCGGACTACCCCCTCATCAACATCCTTTTGGGAAGGTCCCTCTTGAGATCGACTCACCCCTGACCCTTGAAGACCAGCAGAAGCCAGGCGTTTTACAAATTCTTGCGACCTGATCGAAAACGCCCCAAAAGCTTTTGCAACAGCGATCACTTCAAGATCCGATGAGACAACCGCGGCCCCTTTTCCATGGATCCGGATAAAATCTTGAATCACCCCATCTGCCTTTTCGCCCTGAGCCGTATAAATGACCGTCACACCCTCACGATGAATGACCTGCCGACTCATTCCCGATTGTTGCCAGGCATCAAAAACTAAGGTGATCAGATTGCGGAGTTTATGGCCATACAGGCCTACACGCACAATAAATTCTTCTCGGTGATGCTCCCCTTGTTCAACGACTCGATGCGGCGGGAGCCCCATGGCGCCCAATACATTATATCCATCGATGATCAAATGTTTTGGTGCCACTGTATTTCCTTCATGGTGCGATGCGTGATCCAGCCATAATGATTGAGTCTACCCGCAACAGGACCAGGTTCGAAAGCGCTTCTTCCCTTGACAAGAAGGCTTTCTTCTGCGAAAAAAGAGAGGAATGGTTTAATACCTATGCCTTCCACTCGAATGCTATCCCTTTATTCTTGCATTGGCATGTTGTTCCTGTCAGTGTTCCTTCCCCTGTCTGGGGAAGCGATAGAAACTCAACCTTTCTCCGGGACCGAAGCTGACCCACTGATTCATCTTATTGCACAAACACCATCGTCAGCCTCCATCCGCAATATTCGGGCTCATCGCCATAAACAGTATACCCGTGTTGTGTTAGATCTCACTCACCCCGTCCATCCAGCTCCTCAAGAGCATCAAACAGCCACAACTTTTCAATTGGAGCTTCCCAACACACAATTGGCCAAGTCTACCATCGCCAAATCAACGGCAGACTCATTTCCCTTACAATTGGACCTTTCCACAACTTCTTCTGGATCCATCCTTCTGTCCATACCCATTGACGGCTGGAAACACTATAAGTGGTATGTCCTCAACAATCCTGCTCGCGTCGTTCTTGATTTGTATCCCATAGCTGAGGCGGCAGTTGTCATGAAGGCGCCACCAAGCAGCCCACCAGCTTCTCCAATGGTTCCTCCACCAACTCCCCCACCGCCCATCATAAAAAAAGACCTGGTGATCGTGATTGATCCAGGACACGGAGGGAAAGACCCCGGGGCCTTGGGTCGCAAAGGCACAAGGGAAAAGGATGTTGTCTTACATATTGCGAATCATTTGCGAGACCTGCTCGCCAAGGAAGGATCCACGAAAGTCTTCATGACCCGAGAAACGGATGTCTTCGTCGAATTGGAAGACCGGGCCACATTCGCGAATACACACAAGGCGGATCTCTTTGTCTCGATCCACATTAACTCCCATCCTCAAGCTTCCGTGAAGGGGATGGAACTCTATCATTTTGGTGAAGCCAGTGACCCTCGAGCACTTGCCGTCGCCGCCCGGGAAAATGGCACACCTCTTGAAAAAAATGCGGCACCCTGGCAATTTATTCTTGCCGACAAACTTAACGACAAAAAAATTGACGATTCCCGCGAGTTAGCATGGACAACAAAAAGTTCTCTGGTGAAATTCTTGGATGCCTTTTATAAAATCAAAGATCATGGGATCAAAACAGCTCCATTTTTTGTGCTGCGAATGACCACCATGCCTGCTATATTGGCAGAGATTGCTTTTATCTCCAATCCTACGGAAGAAAAGCTCTTACAAAGCTCAACCTATCAAAAGCGAGTGGCCGAGGGAATATTTAACGGACTTCAATCCTATATTACCCCGTTACAAACCGCTTCCCGATAGCCGGGACAGTCTCGGGCTTCTTCCATTGGCTTCTCTGGTCTCCTGTTTTATCATGATTACCCCACTCATACCTTGGTAACGTAGGAGCCCGTTTTGCCGTCCTCCTCTCCCATACATCATGACCACAATTAAACTGACGATCGAATATGACGGCACGGCTTACGCGGGATGGCAACGTCAACCTAATCAGCCGACGATTCAGGCAGCCGTTGAAACCGCGCTCACACGCATCACACAACAACAGATTTCTATCATCGCTGCGGGACGAACCGATGCCGGCGTCCATGCCCGTGGTCAAGTCGCCAGCTTTCAATCTGACAAATCTATTCCTGTTGATAAATGGAGACTTGCCCTCAATAGCGCTCTCCCGCACGACATTTCTGTGGTGTCGAGTGAACAGGTTCCTGAATCATTTCATGCTCGGTATAGCGCAAAAGAAAAACTATATGAGTATCGAATCTCCAGACATCCTGCCCGTCCAGCCATTGATCGCAATCGAGTCTGGCACTTACCCTACGACCTGGATACCCAGGCCATTCGACACGCCATGTCTGGACTTATTGGCCGACAGGACTTCACCTCCTTCCAAGGCCCACGTGCGAGTACATCGGATCCCATGTGCGTCGTGTCCCAAGTTTCCCTCACTTCGGATCGTATGACCCTAACCATTCAGATTCAGGCCAATCGATTCCTGAAGCAAATGGTTCGGGCGATTATTGGCACACTGACCGAAGTCGGACGACACAAAAGATCACCGGACTCGATGGTAGACATCCTTCAGGCTAAGGACCGACGCGCTGCAGGAGAAACCGCCCCTCCCCAAGGTCTCTACCTCCTTCACGTCTTGTACTAACGGGAATGTTAAAATTGCCCACACCTGCGATCCTGCTAATTGGCCGTGCTTGCGCACTCCTCCCTACGCTCGGACGTCCAAGCATCTGCGGCCTTTCCTTCAAGAAGCCTCAGGACAAAGCTGGACGAGCCTTTTTGAATACCCATCATTTTCCTTTCGCCCCTTTCAATGCTGTGGCAAAAGGAAAATATTTCAAATGGTATTCTTGATATACTGAAAAGCAAGACTTGAAATTTTCAACTCACTGGATACCCTCCATGACCATTGACCTTGCTCCAGAATTCAACCATCCAACCTTCCGCTTGGCCGTGGCCCAATTCGATCAGGCTGCCCACCATATGAATCTGGACTCCGGTCTGCTTGAACGACTCAAAGCCCCTCAACGTTCTCTCTGCGTCAGTGTCCCTGTCCGAATGGATAACGGACAGGTTCAAGTCTTTCGTGGCTATCGAGTGCATCATGACGTAGCCCGCGGCCCCACCAAAGGCGGCATTCGTTATCATCCCGACGTCAGCCTTGGGGAAGTCGCGGCCTTGGCGATGTGGATGACCTGGAAAACGGCGTTGGCAGGGTTGCCATTCGGAGGAGCCAAAGGAGGAGTCGCAGTCAATCCTTCCATGCTTTCAACGGCTGAGTTGGAAGGTGTGACCCGCCGTTACATTGCAGAAATCTTTCCATTATTGGGCCCGGACAAAGATATCCCCGCTCCGGATATTGGAACCAATCCGCAAGTCATGGGGTGGGTCATGGATACCTACAGTCAGCATGTTGGGTTTACCGTCCGTGGAGTGGTTACCGGGAAACCCATTTCGATTGGAGGCACACTTGGAAGGGAAGAGGCGACGGGCCGGGGAGTGGTGGATGTCACGTTGGAAGTGCTACGTCATTTTGGTCTATCCACGTCAGACACGACTGCAGTCATTCAAGGGTTTGGGAATGTCGGATCCCATACAGCACGAATTCTTCATCAGGAAGGCGTAAAAATACTGGCGATCAGCGATCAGTTCGGCGGGCTGTATAACCAAAAAGGTCTGGATATCCCAGGTATTCTCTCTCACCTGGCCAATGATAAAACGGGGATTCCTTCTCTCACACAATTTGGTGAACAGATTGTTAACGAAGATTTACTCATGCTCCCTTGCCATGTGCTCATTCCGGCTGCAGTATCTGAACAAATCACGGTCAACAACGCCTCACGCCTTCAATGCCAGTACCTGATCGAGGCAGCCAACGGCCCAACAACTCTGGAGGCGGATGCCATTTTGAATGAACGAGGAATTTTTGTGGTTCCGGATATTCTCGCCAATTCCGGCGGAGTCATCGTCTCGTATTTTGAGTGGGTTCAGGACGCCCAACGTTTTTCCTGGCAGGAATCAGATATTCACAGACGACTCAGGAACATCATCACTGCGGCTTTTCACCGTATTCTCAACCATGCAAATGAGAAAAAACTCACAATGAGAACCGCCGCATTAATCGCAGGCATTCAGGAAGTCGCTCAAGCCCACCAATGTCGAGGATTGTACCCCTAAGCTCATACATTCTGAAACCTGGCGAGTAAAATCCTTAAGGGATTTCTCCGCCGTAGATCTTCATGACGGTTGAAAGAAATTCAAGAGCCTGTGGTCTCGGCCGTTGAAAAGAATTTCTCCCAATAATGGATCCAAACCCTCCACCATCCCGTATTCCTCTGGCTTCATCGAAAATTTTCTGATCTTCCCCTTTGGCTCCTCCCGAAAAGATGACAATGCGTCGTCCATGAAAGGTACTCTGCACAACATGACGGATACGTTCCGCTGGCGTGCTAATGGGAATTTTTTCGGCTTCATAGACTTTTTTAGCCGCCGCCTGCTCTATATGATTTGATGGCACCTTCACTTTGATGATGTGGGCCCCGAGTTGGGCGGCAATTTGTGCGGCATAGGCGACAACATCAATTCCCGTCTCTCCGTCTTTACTCAGTCCCGCACCTCGAGGATACGACCATACAACCACCGCCAATCCATGGGATTTGGCCTCTTGGGCAATTTCCCGCAAATGGTTATACATCTCCTGGCTATGGGCAGACCCTGGATAAATCGTATATCCCACCGCACAGCATCCTAACCGCAGGGCATCATGGACACTCCCGGTAATGGCGGAATTAGGATCTTTGCTATCAAACAGCGAATCATTATTGTTCAATTTCAGTATGAGGGGAATTTGACCGGCATATTCTGCCGCACCGGCCTCTAGAAATCCGAGAGGAGCCGCGTAAGCATTGCATCCGGCATCAATGCCAAGCTGGAAATGGTAGTGAGGATCATACCCTGCAGGATTGACGGCAAAACTTCTGGCTGGACCATGCTCAAAGCCTTGATCCACCGGCAAAATAACTAATCTCCCAGTCCCGGCCAACCGTCCCGTCATCAATAGACGGGCAATATTTGCAAGCACTCCTGGGACATTACCATCATAATTTCGTAATATTTCCTTGACTCGTGGCGTGATTACATTTGGTTCCTTCACAAAAATCCCTCCCTTTCGACATAGTACTTTCTCTTTGTTCAGACCGTCGCCTGTAGTGTAGAAGACCTCACGAACTAAGACAATAATGACTATTCATTCACATCCATTACGATCGCTTTTCAGATTGTTCCACCTGTTTTCTTAGAGCAATGAGTTCTTGTTCCATCGCATCAAACCGTTCAGCAATCGGATCTGAAATATTAGCATGATCCATGGTCGCTTCTGGCACCCGGTCTCCAATGGTTTTGATAATCCGGCCAGGTATTCCAATGACCGTTGAATTCGAAGGCACTGACCGAAGAACCACCGAGTTGGCTCCAATTTTAACAAAGTCCCCGATCGTAATATTCCCCAGCACTTTTGCTCCGGCTCCGACTACAACATGATTACCCAATGTCGGATGGCGTTTACCCCGTTCCTTGCCGGTTCCTCCGAGTGTTACACCTTGAAAGAGGGTGACGGAGTCACCAATGACCGCAGTCTCGCCGATCACCACCCCCATCCCATGGTCAATAAAAAATCCTCGTCCGATCTGAGCTCCTGGATGAATTTCTATACCGGTCACCCATCGAGCAAATTGCGAAATCAACCGCGGAACGATTGGTATGTTTTTCCCCCATAACCAGTGAGCCACCCGGTAGGCCAATAACGCATGGAAACCCGAGTAGGCCAGCAGTACCTCCCAACGACTGGTTGCCGCCGGATCGCGCTCAAACACGGCGTGAAGATCTTCAGTGATTCGTTTAACCAACCGCATTGGCCCACCATATGGATATACCCCAAAGAAGAGACGCTGGTATCATTTCATAACGGTGTGATACTTTCAATGAGACAAATTGCCATGGTCGCAATACCTTCTGCCCGCCCAATCATCCCAATTCCCTCTCCACTTTTAACCTTAACATTTACCTGGGAAGGAGAAACCTGCAGCACGCCTGCAAGGCTTTCTTGGATCGAGACCATATACGGGGCCAATTTCGGAGCCTGGGCCAGAATAACTGTATCCAGATTCACCAAGCAAAATCCTTTATCACCAAGGGTTTGAGCAACACTCCGTAGCATCACTAAACTCGAGAGATTTTTGTATTCCGGATTACTGCTTGGGTAGCGTGTTCCAAGATCTCCTTCTCCCATGGCTCCCAGAATGGCGTCGCAGACGGCATGGGTCAAGGCATCAGCATCGGAATGGCCATCCAACCCTTGTGAATGCGGGATGGCCACGCCACCCAGAATCAGTGGACGGCCTTCTCGCAGGGGATGAATATCATAACCTTGGCCAACTCTCATATTGAATTAGAAATTTGGAGAGAAAGATAACACCCCTGATTCATTCTCGCTAGAGATTTCACGCTCGGCTTCCCATCGTTTCCAAAATAGCTTCCCCAAGAACCAGATCATCGGGTCTGGTCACTTTTATATTAAAACAACTTCCTTCCACAACGGAAACGGGGTATCCCATCCGTTCGATGAGGGCAGCATCATCGGTGACATCCCATTGATGTATTTGCGCCTGTTTGTGTGCCTCTACGAGCCAGTCATACCGGAACACCTGGGGGGTTTGAATCTGCCAGAGTTCCTCCCTCTTCAACGTCTCTTGAATAATCCCAGAATGATTGACCCGCTTGACGGTATCATGGATCGGCATCGCCACGACCGCGGCCCCTCTTTGCCCGGCCCGGTCGATCACATTCCTAACAATGTGCTGGTCAATAAAGGGACGGACCCCATCATGAACCAGGACTCCTCCAGATTGGTCGGAAATGGCCTCAAGTCCATTCCTGACAGAATCCTGCCGCCGTGGTCCACCCGCCACCACTTGAGTGACTTTTTCCAACCCAAAGGGTTTCACTATTTCACGCCAGCAATAATCCAGATCCGACGCCGGAACGGAAAGAATAACTTCGCGGATACACTCAAGATGCTGAAAAACCTTTAGTGAATAGACAAGGAGAGGTATTCCTCCAAGAGAAAGGTATTGTTTGGGAGTATTTCCCCCCATGCGGATACCAAGACCCGCGGCGGGGATGACGGCCACAACAGAATTAAACACGCGAGAAGCTTAACTCCTCGTGTTCGGTTTCTTCTTTCAGACGGGTAAAGATCATTCGGCCAGCACTCGTTTGCAGAACACTTGTGACAATCACATCCGCATTTTTGCCGATCCATCGTTTGGCGTGGTCAACCACCACCATGGTGCCATCATCTAAATAGGCCACACCCTGCCCTGATTCTTTCCCTTCTTTCAAGACAAAGACTCGAATCGTTTCACCAGGGAGTACCACCGGTTTCAGCGCATTACATAGGTCATTAATATTGAGGACTCTAACGCCTTGAATCCCCGCTACCTTATTAAGATTGAAATCATTTGTGAGCACCTTTGCATCCATCTGTTTAGCCAGTTCAATGAGCTTCGTATCCACCTCTTTCACATGGGGAAAATCATCCTCTACCAATTCTACCTTGATATTGCTCACTTTTTGAAGGACATTCAAAATATCCAACCCTCGTCTCCCACGAGCCCGTTTTAATCCGTCAGAGGAATCGGAAATATGCTGTAACTCCTGAAGAATAAAATGAGGAACGACAAGGGTTCCCTCAATAAATCCCGTTTCGCACAAATCTGCAATCCGACCGTCAATGATGACGCTGGTATCAAGCAGCTTCTTGATACGTACTGCCTCCATATCACCTGTTGGCATGGCCGATGCGGCCCATCCTTCAGTGGCAAATCGGACTCCCATGATCAATCCCCAATAGGGGATTCCCAAAAAGAACACCAAGCTCGTCAGAATGTTAAAAACGGAATAAGGAGAGCGTGCGCCAAATCCCATCACAGACGCAATCAGTCCTGCCACGAGGAGACCAACAACTAATCCGCCCCCTCCACACAAGACAAACGGGAAAGGCACAGCCTTCAACCTCTGTTCTACAGCCAGAATTATTATACTGACCACGGCCCCGATTCCCGCACCCATGAGCAGTAAGGCTGTTTGCCCATCCGTTCCCCCCCATGCCAAGGCCATACCCAGGACCACCCCAATAACCAGAAATATCATTCGCAACACCATAAGAGATTCTCCTTCCCTAGATCGGTAACTCAGACCGCAGGAACGCTTCAGCTTTGGTCACATCATCCTGACTGCCAATATATAAGGGGACTCTCTGGTGAAGGGCTTTCGGGATAAGTTGATTGACAGGCTCGACACCCGTACTCCCCATACCACCGGCTTGTTCAACCAAAAATGATAAAGGTGCGGCTTCATACATAAGCCTCAATTTCCCATCTGGATTTTTCTGTTCTCCCGGGTACATATAGAGGCCACCCTTGCACAAAACACGATGCACATCAGCCACAAAACACCCGGAATAACGGCTGGTGTATGGTCTGCCTGCCTGGACATCGACTTCGTGAAGGTAGTGAAGAAATTGCTGAGTGCCGGTGGACCACTTTTGGTAATTGCCTTCATTCACACTATATATTTTCCCACGCTTGGGGATTTGGATATTCTTGGCTGAGAGAAAAAACTCACCTGCCTCCTGATCCAACGTAAATTGGTGCACCCCATGACCGCAGGTATAGACTAAAAGCACACACGATCCATATAAAATATAACCGGCCGCAACTTGATCGCTCCCTTTTTTTCGCAAGGCTTCTTCAGAAGTTGGAAACCCCTCAACGGAAAGTCGATGAATAGAAAAAATTGACCCTAAGGAAGCGTTAACATCAATGTTAGAGGAGCCATCCAAAGGATCCAAAAAGACCGCATACCGTCCTTGACCATCGGCTTCTTTGATGAGGTAGGGTTTTTCCATTTCCTCTGAAACCAGCGTGCTCACCAGTTCCATATGCTCAAACACATCCAGGAATATCTGATTGGCTCGTTCGTCCAATTTTTGGACCTCTTCGCCCTGCACATTAATTAACCCTGTAGAACCCAGGAATTGACTCAATCCGGCCTTTCTCAGATCCTGGGCAATCAGTTTCCCACCCAGGGCAATTTGCATGATGATGCGGGAAAATTCTCCGGAGGTTCCGGGAATAGGCGCTTGCTCACGAAAGGTATGTGTCGATAAGGAAAAACGCGGAGTCATCAGTCATGATCCATATGGAATTCTAGAGGATTTTCATTATATGCTTTTCCGCATAAAGGAGCAACGCACGTTCAACAGAAATATGGGTTCGATATTGAAAAAAATATTCCCAATGATGGACT
>CABVRQ010000020.1:0-25304 GCA_902500695.1 uncultured Nitrospira sp.
ACCGCTAGTGTGCCGGTTGTCGCGCCAGCGGCAGTGCCGGGTAGCTATGTCCGGTTTAGATAACCGCTGAAAGCATCTAAGCGGGAAGCTAGCCTCAAGATTAGATCACACGGAGGGTAACCTCCCTAAAGGCCACTTGTAGACTACGAGTTTGATAGGCTGGGTGTGGAAGGGCTGTGAGGCCTGAAGCTAACCAGTACTAATCGGCCGTGCGACTTAACAACATTTGTTCTTGATAGACATGGTCTGAGTGAATATGTAAGTTTAATTTAAGAATAAAGACCTAATAGTAATTTTTAAATTTTAACTTGCAATTCCTAAAGGCTTTCTCGGTGACCTTACCGGAGGGGTCCCACCCGTTCCCATTTCGAACACGGAAGTTAAGCCCTCCAGGGCCGATGATACTGCAGCCGTGAGGCTGTGGGAAAGTAGGTCGTTGCCGAGATTTAATTAAGAAAAGCCCAGAGATGAAATATCTCTGGGCTTTTCTTTTTCAAAAATTTTCGTATTAAATTGAACATTCTTGATAAGCACATTGTGGGCGATGTATCGCATCATACATAGTATTAAAGGTTGGTATGGTACTCGGAACCTTCCAGTCAACAAGTTCATTCCTTACCGAACTAAGTGGGCTTACTAATGAGAATGTTACTGAATGGGCCTGAAGAAATTGTTGCCCAAAAAAAAGGAGATTAACCACTTTTGGATCCAAATAGTATAAGGGGGTTAAATTTAATATTAGGTGCTGAATACCCTGGTTTTGTAATTGTTCAAGCCGCTGAATAAATTGACTTGAGTCATTCTCATCAAATCTTCCAAAACAATCAAGAATCGATATTTCGTTCTTTCTTCGTTGTTCGCAATACATCAGTTCATCCAAATTTGATTAAGAATTGTTACCTCATATTCTAGAAATTTCGGTTAAAAAATTAAAAAATAAATAGGTAAAAATTTCACTCTTAGTAACTAATTAAGATTGTGTTTTTCAGGAAATTTTTGAATCCTTGTTTATATTAAGAATTTGAACCTTTGCATATGGAATATAATCCAATTATTTGTAACCCATTAATGAAAATATTATTCTGATCGAATAGCCAATATTTAATTGAAGAAGAGGTTAATGGCTTTACCGGGGTTTATTATTGATTTTTTGCCGTCCGATCTGATGGGGTTAAGAAATAGAGGAACTGTTTCTATTTGAAAAATAAGGAATTGCCAATTAATTGGCAAACCATTTCTTGAATAACTTGGAATGGTGATGATTTTTTAAATGTGGGTGGATACTTTTTCTTTTATGATAAAAGTTGGCAAAATAAAACAGTAAATTGTATCGAACCATTGGAGGAGTTTGTCTGTGAAAACAACAAGGTCTCGAACATTATTTCAACGAGCTAATTCATTTATTCCCGGTGGTGTCAATAGTCCTGTCAGAGCATTTCGCGCGGTCGGAGGAGATCCTTTGTTCATCAAGCAAGCTAAGGGAATCCTGTTAGAGGATGTGGATGGGAATAAATTTTTGGATTATGTTTTATCTTGGGGACCTATGATTCTCGGTCATGCTAATTCACAGGTGTTAAAGGCTATCATCAGTGCGACCAAACGTGGGACGAGCTATGGGGCCCCCTGCGAAGGAGAAGTGGAATTAGCCAGACTTATTGTCAAGACGGTTCCCTCAATTGAACAAGTCCGCCTCGTTAATTCAGGGACAGAAGCCGTTATGAGCGCAATTCGTTTGGCAAGGGCTTACACCAAACGTGACTCCATTTTAAAATTCGATGGCTGCTATCATGGACATGCCGACCATTTGCTCGTAAAAGCCGGATCAGGAGTGGCTACCCTAGGGATACCTGATAGCCCTGGCGTACCAGAATCATTTGCCCGTCATACATTGACCGCGCCCTTTAACGACATCAAAGCTACCGAAAAACTTATTCATAAACATGCCCAAAATTTGGGGGCCATTATTGTGGAGCCTATTGCAGGGAATATGGGGGTGGTTCCTCCATCGGATGAATTTCTTCCATGGCTCAGAATGATCACCAAAAAGTACGAGATTCTCTTAATTTTTGATGAAGTCATTACCGGATTTAGAGTGAATGCGGGTGGAGCGCAAGCCCTCTATAAAGTCATTCCGGATCTCACGATTTTAGGGAAAATCATCGGGGGAGGCTTACCCATTGGAGCATATGGAGGGAAAAAGGACATTATGCAAATGATTGCCCCAGCCGGACCGGTTTACCAGGCCGGAACTCTCTCTGGAAATCCAGTGGCAGTAGCTGCTGGCCTAGAGACTATCCGACTCCTTCAAGGCCCTGGAGTCTATAAAGATTTAGAAAAAAGATCCAAAGAGTTGGCCGAAGGCTTAGGCGAAGCGGCTAAGAAAGCTAGAGTGCCCTACTATCAAACTCGGGTAGGCTCCATGTTAGGTGGATTTTTTACGGAAGGACCTGTCACGGATTACGCCGGGGCCAAAAAGTCAGACACCGGACGATACGCTAAATTTTTCCATGGAATGCTGAAACATGGAATTTATTTGGCTCCCTCTCAATTTGAAGCCATGTTGCTCTCAACGGCTCATTCCAACACACATATTCGTCAGACAATTGCTGCCGCACAAGAGGTCTTTCCGACACTACGATAACTCCCCTATTATTGCAAAGCCATGATCCGGGTTGGCATTTGGTTTATTGATTACCAAACCAGTCCAGTTTACCCCACGGTTTACCTTCTTGCCTTTGCCCGGATGGCCGAGCGGGGCTTCCATCTATTGTCCTGATTGCGGAATCCAGGGGAAATGAGCATGATTTTTTCACCCCCACTGGTTGGTTGTAGCCATCTATCCGAATAAAAAAACAGAGTTATTTGTAAAGTTTCGCATAAGGGACAAGGCATCGTATCGGGGCCAATTTCAAAAGGATGATCAAAATTGGTCTATTTTAAATCACTTAATGACATATGGAACCGACCAAAGTTTGCATTGGAAATTGAAGCGTCGTCATAATAAGAGAAGATAGGGAGCCAGCGACAATATTAGATTCGCTACCCACTTATGTTTTTTAGCCAATTCATAGGCCTGATTCTTGAAATACGACCCAGGTGATTTTCTTTTGGAGAAAAGGAGGTACCCGATGAGTATGGCGACTTCAACCGAACGGCTTCATCCGTCTGTCCAGGCTTTTGTGTCCCATTCCCGAAAAATGCTGATCAATGGCCAGTGGGCAGACGCTCAATCAGGCAAAACTTTTTCGACGTTTAATCCTGCAACGGGTGAAGTCATAGCGGAGGTGGCAGAAGGCGACAAGCCTGATATTGATTTAGCTGTGCGAGCGGCTAGAAATGCATTCGAACAAGGCCCTTGGGGAAAGATGACGCCATCCGAACGCGGCAAACTTCTTTGGCGATTGGCGGACCTTCTGGAGTCGAATCTGGAAGAATTTGCCCAGTTAGAGTCTCTCGATAACGGCAAGCCGTTAACCATTGCACGGGCAGCCGACGTTCCGTTGGCTGTCGATTTGTTTAGATATATGGCGGGATGGTCAACAAAAATTGAGGGCAATTCCATTCCCATTTCAGTTCCCTACCTGCCTGGGTCTCAATTTCTGGCCTATACACTTCGTGAGCCGGTTGGAGTGGTCGGGCAAATCATTCCCTGGAATTTTCCTCTGTTAATGGCGGCATGGAAACTTGGCCCGGCTTTGGCCGTGGGATGCACCATAGTGATGAAACCGGCTGAGCAAACTCCATTGTCAGCGTTGCGGTTGGGAGAGTTATTTCTGGAGGCAGGATTTCCCGAAGGCGTCGTGAACGTTGTTCCCGGCTATGGCGAAACCGCAGGTGCGGCCTTAGCTGCACATCCTGATGTGGATAAAATTGCGTTTACCGGATCGACCGAAGTCGGCAAACTTATTGTGAATGCCGCGACAGGAAATCTTAAAAAAGTCACGTTGGAACTCGGTGGCAAATCACCAAGTGTCGTCTTGCCGGACGCTGATCTGGAAACGGGAATACCCGGAGTAGCAAGTGCTATTTTCTTTAATCATGGACAATGTTGTGCCGCAGGCTCACGGCTATATGTGGAAAAAAGCATTTTTGATAAGGTCGTGGCGGGGGTTGCCGATCAAGCCAAAAAAATTAAGATAGGACCGGGACTTGAACCTACCACTCAAATGGGGCCGTTAGTCTCCGATGAACAACAACAACGTGTCCTGGGATATTTGGAGTCGGGGTTTGCCGAAGGAGCTCAAGCGGTTGCGGGAGGAAAACGGTCAGGAGACAAAGGTTATTTTGTTGAACCGACCGTGTTGGTCAATACCAACTCAACCATGAAGGTTATCCAAGAAGAAATTTTCGGTCCCGTAGTCTGTGCCGAACCCTTTACAAATGTGGAAGATGTGATCGCCAAGGCTAATGATAATATTTATGGATTGGCGGCAGCGGTATGGACAAAAGATTTGAGTAAAGGGCATCGCATTGCAGCGCAATTACGGGCTGGAACGGTTTGGATCAACTGCCATAATATTTTTGACGCCTCGCTTCCATTTGGTGGATACAAACAATCCGGCTGGGGACGCGAAATGGGCCACGAGGCATTGAATCTCTATACGGAAGTGAAGTCCGTCTGTGCAAAACTTGAATGAAAAATGACAATATAATCCGTTTAAATTTCAGGCGAGTACTTCCCAAAACATTTGAGAAATATTCTGTTTGGAAAATTGCGATTAATGGGGGAATGAGGGGGTGAATTATAGTGGAAAGATTAGTTTGATCCTTGCTCGCCCCTGGAAAAGACGAAAGGAGTGGCGGAAAGCTCTGTAAGTATTTGGCAAGGGGTTTGAGCCTTCACCATCTTTTGGGGCCTTTCGATGTTTTTCTCAGGACGCCCATTCATGGCCAAGAGCCCTTGATAAGTTTTCTGTGACAAATGAAGAAAAATAAAAAATGGTAAATTACGGCAATGGGCTTTTTTAATGCTCCTAGCTGTTTTACAGCGTGCGTCGTTTGGATATGCTTGGAAGTAGAATGAATCCTTAACTCAGAGGAGGGTAGCTCGCTCTATTCATCATCGTCGTCTTCGTCTTCGGCGTCGATAGCCTCTTGGCGCATCTGTTCTTCCATGGCATTGTGGATGAGCATCCTCATAAACATGGAAATCACCGAGCCTTTTTCAAGAGTCCCACCTGGAGGAATTGCGATTTTTCCTTCTTCCACCATTCTGTCCAACCATTTCTTCTGATCCGGGGTCACATGAATCGGAATTTCCAGGAGGGGAATTTTTCCAAACATATCCATGAAAATCGTCTCCTTATGATTCAAAAAGTCTGTTGAAATGTCTTACTCATCTTCCCTGATGGTCCTACGTTATTAGAGCATTCAAGGGAGTGGCATTGAGAATTCATATTGTTCACAAGCCTTCCTCGATAAGACCATGTGCTCTTTGACTTTGTCAATGAAAGAATCGGGTATCGTCAGTTTAGGGCAAGCCCTTTTTTAGGCTTCGATGAGGAGCTTCTGGTTGATTGACTTGGGGACATCGTGAATGGTGAGTGGGCCAACACCATTGTTGTTGAGAGAAAACGATGGATTAATAGGGTGTGGAGATGGATGTCGGATTTCCTGTCCGCATCACTGAAAAATTAAGGAAGTTGGTTTAAGATAAGCCTAAGACGTCGGCCATGGAATAAAGACCAGGCGGTTTATTGGCCACCCATTCCGCCGCTCGGAGCGCGCCTTGGGCAAAGGTATCGCGAGTGTGGGCCCGGTGGGTGATTTCAATACGTTCTCCCGGTCCACCCAATAAAATGGTGTGATCGCCAACGATATCTCCTGCGCGGATGGTTTGCATTCCGATTTCACGGGTTTTGCGTTCGCCGGTAATACCATGCCGTGTATAGACGCCCACTTCTTGTAAATCCCATTCCATCCCTTCCGCTAAAGCCTCAGCTAGTTTCAGAGCGGTTCCGCTTGGGGCGTCCTTTTTTTTATTGTGATGGGCTTCGATCACTTCAATGTTGTATTGCTCTCCTAAGGACCTGGCGATTTTCCCCACGGTGCTGAGGAGCACATTAATGCCTACACTCATGTTGGGGGAAAACACACAGGGGATTTTAAGAGCAAGCATTTTGAGTTTGGCCAATTCTTGTTCAGAAAAACCTGTGGTTCCAATGACCATGGACTTGGCGGCATTGATAATGTGTTGGAGATTGACCAGACAAGATGAAGGCGCTGTGAAGTCGACCACCACATCCCCTTGAGAGAGGCAGGCCTGTAGATCATCGGTGATCGGGATATTGATTCGCCCGATTTGAGAGACTTCGCCTGCATCTTTCCCAATAGCTGGATGTCCTTTTACTTCGACGGCGCCGGTAAGTTGTAGCCCAGGGGTGTCTTGAGTCAATGCGATTAACCGCATGCCCATTCGGCCGGCCGCGCCGGTAATGACTGTTCGAATCATGTGTTCTATTTCCTCAGAGCACTCCGGCTTGTTTTAAGGCTTCCTGGAGTGCTGGTCGAAATTCGGGGGAAAGCGGGGTCAGTGGCAGCCGAACCTCTTCTGACATGATTCCCATCATGGCTAGGGCCGCTTTCACGGGAATAGGATTAGTCTCCAAAAATAATGCCCCAAATAAGGGAGAGAGTTTGTAGTGAAAGAGTCTGGCACTTTCGTAGTCACCTTTTAGTGCAGCGTTGACCATGTTGGCCATAGCGGTCGGGGCAACGTTCGCAGTGACGGTGATCACGCCTTTTCCGCCAAGGACCATCATGGGGAGTGTCAAGGGATCATCGCCGGAGAGCACAAGGAAGCCAGGGCGGGATCGTTGTATGATTTCGGATACTTGTTGGAGCGATCCACTGCCTTCCTTGATACCTACAATATTCGGGATCTCTGCCAGACGGCTCACTGTGGCCGGCAGCATGTTGATGCTGGTCCGCCCGGGAATATTATAGAGGATCTGGGGTAAGTCCACGGCTTTGGCGATAGCTGCAAAATGACGATAGAGTCCTTCCTGTGGGGGTTTATTGTAATATGGAGTGATGAGCAATGCCGCATCGGCACCGACGGCTTTTGCGTGTTTGGTAAAGGTAATCGCTTCATCAGTTGAGTTCGAACCTGTTCCGGCAATTACAGGGACCCGCTTATTGACTACTTCGACAGTGACCGATACGACCCGTTCATGCTCATCAGGAGTCAACGTGGCTGATTCGCCGGTTGTCCCACAAGGCACAATGCCATGGGTTCCTGAAGCAATTTGAGATTCTATAAGGTCGGCCATGGCCTTTTCATCAAATTTTCCCTTCGAAAATGGGGTGACAATGGCGACTAACGAACCGCTGAACATAATGATTGCCTCAATATCTGGTGTAGTGAATTTGGTGTTTGTTAACTAGAAAAATCATGAGCGCTTTGGCGAATCAACACAGGATGAGACCGAAAAGTTAATTCGAGAAGGCATCTGAAATGGATTCACCACGGATCAGGTCCTCGTAGCTTTCTCGTTTTCGAATGACTGTGATGTCCTTCCCTTTAACGAGTATCTCGGGAACGCGCGGCCGGGAATTATAATTTGAGGCCATGGTGAAACCATACGCTCCTGCACTCATGACGGCAAGAAGATCTCCCGGCTGAGACTGGGGAATTTTTCGATCTTTTGCTAAAAAGTCTCCTGATTCGCAAATGGGTCCCACGACATCAACGGTGTTGACCACGGACGACTCTTTCTTTGATACCGGCTGAATATCGTGGTGGGCATCATATAAGCTTGGTCGTAAGAGATCATTCATCGCGGCATCGACAATGACGAAATGCTTGTCCGCGCTTTCTTTGTTATACAGCACCTTGGTTACCAATATGCCCGCGTTTCCTACGATGGATCGGCCCGGTTCCATAATGATTTTGCATGAGACGGATTGAAGCAACGGGGAAATGGCCGCAGCCAGTTCTTTTGGATGAGGAGGCGTTTCGTCCGAGTAGGTAATGCCTAGTCCCCCGCCTATGTTGAGGTATTGAATCTGAAGGCCTTTAGCTTGGAGCGTCTGAATTAAAGCAATAGCCTTTTTTAAGGCATCCACAAATGGGGTGATCTGGGTTAATTGTGAGCCAATGTGTGAGTGCACGCCGACGACCTCAATATGAGGAAGGTTTTCTGCTGCGTCAAATTCGGCAAGAGCCCGGTCTGCCCTAATCCCAAATTTACTTTTCTTTAGTCCGGTAGAAATATACGGATGTGTTTGGGGATCAATATCCGGATTGATGCGCAACGCCACTTTGGCGCGCAGACCCATGGAGCCGGCTACCTCATTGATCTGTTGCAGTTCACCAGGAGATTCAACATTGAACATGAGAATTTCAGATTGCAATGCATATCGAATTTCTTCCTTAGATTTGCCGACCCCGGCAAAGACGATTTTGTTGGGTGCCATTCCGGCTGTTAATGCGCGAAAGAGTTCTCCTCCCGACACGATGTCCGCGCCACTCCCTTCCTTAGCGAGAAGTCGCAGGACGGTTAAGTTCGAATTCGATTTCATGGCAAAGGCCACGATATGCGGAATGGCCTTAAAAGCCTGATCAAAAGCCTGAAAATGCCGAATCAAGGTCCGGTGGCTATAAATGTAACATGGAGTGCCGACCTGTTCAGTAATTTGCCGAATAGGGGCCTCTTCACAAAATAATTCGTCTCCTTGGTAGTGAAAATCATGCATGCTGGATATCCTCATCAAATAAGTCCAAATGATCGAGAGCGATTTCTGAAACAATTGATTGAAAGGCTTTTGTTAAGTTTCGATACCGCAACTTTGTGTGGGGGGGGATGGCCTGGAGAATTTCTCCATCCAATAATGTGCAAATAGCTTTTGGGGTCGCGTGTTTGAGGTTCTCAAAGTTAACCACGATATCCATTTTGGCCGCCCGCCCAGCTTGTGTAATCCTTTTTAACAGTTCCTTGGCGTTCAGGTGGTCTAAGGTTCCCTCCAGATCAATGAACAAGGCGGCAAAGGCATCGTGGCGACGAGCTTTCATTTTCAGGCAAAGCTCCTGGGGTTTGGAGTCAGGAGATGGTTGGGGGTGGAGAGCGTTAGGAATGAGTTGCTGTGTTTCGGAGGTGGGCAGTTTGACTTGCAGGTTTTTTAAGACCTTAGCCAAAGGGGAAAGCGCGCCTTTGGGTGTGGTGCGGCATATCAATTTTCGAAATTCCCAATTCATTTCAAGCCTGGGAATCAGCCGTTGGCGGGTATTCCCCATGCGATTCCAGATACAGGACCATGAATAAAACTGGTGGTTGGCCCAGAAAAACCCTTCTTGTAATTGTTCGGCTGTCATGCGCTTGGGTGTGTATACCACATGTTTCCCGTCATATTTGGACCAATCCTGATCAATGAGCCGGTCCTCTTGTTTGAATCGTTCGAACAGGGCCGTACCGGGAAGAGGAGTCAAAACATTAAAATAGGCCAATTCGACTTTGTTTCGCGTTAAAAATTCCACCGCCGTCTCGAATACAGATTCGTCATCATTGTCAAATCCAAACACGAGCCCTGGGTTCACCATGATGCCGTGGTCATGAAACATTTTGATTTGTTTTTCAAATTTTCGGACCTGATTGAATCCTTTGTTGGTTTCATCAAGCGAATCATCAGACAACGATTCCATCCCGACAAAAACCGATACGCAACCACTATCGGCGGCCAATTTGACCATTTCAGGATCATCGCCAAGAAAGAGGGTGGATTGGCAGCCCCATTTTATATTGAGAGATTTCAGGGATTGCCATAACTCACGGCAATAGGCTCGATGACTGTTATGCAGGTCATCAACAAAAGCAACAATCGACCCTTCTTCCAGCCCTACCCAAATTTTCAGGGAGGTCGTTAATGCATGAAACAGAGATCCGCGAGTCATCCGTTCGATAATGTCTGAACGCAGCCACTCTTTGGCTCGTTTCAGCTCTTCGATGACTTCGGGAACGGGTCGGCGCCGAGTGGTTTTGCCATTAAATGGGGAAACACTACAAAACTCGCAATCAAAATGACATCCTCGCGTCGTGAAGGTACATAGCCTGGTCATATAAGAATCAGGGCTAAGCAATTCAATCCGCGGTGGTCTGTAGTGACTCAAGGTTGGAAATTGGTCCATCCGATAGATTCGTTTCAAGGTCCCGGCCTCGATGTCCATGATGACCTGAGGCCAAAGGTCTTCGGCTTCCCCGCAGACAATGGCATCACAATGACGAAGGGCTTCATCTGGGCAATAGGTGGGGTGCACACCTCCCAGAATGACCGGTTTCCCACGTCGACGAAATTCATCGGCGATTTCATAAGCCCTCGGGGCATAACACGTCATGATGGATACTCCAACCACATCACAGGGAGTCTCATAATTGATATCCATAACGGCTTCGTCCACGATTTCGACATCCCATGTTGTCGGAGTATAGGCTGCAATCGCTGGTAGGCTGAGTTTCGGAAACCAGATCGACCGGCGTTCGCTCGCGGTCATGCGATAGGGATTATTTCGTGGATAGGGATCTAGCAACAGAAGTTTTGGGCGAATTTCACCCTGAGGGAGAGAGGTATCCATTATTTTTATCCTCCACAAACAGATGGATAGGCTGTGGGGGGATTGTATTGTACTCTGCGAGGTTCTCCATGGACAAATCCCTGCATATTATCGGGTGTCGATAGGATACACGGTGGGTAATTCGACTGCCTCCTCCAGCGGTACATTCAAGGGGTCTTCGTCAAGGCCTCCCTCTTTTCTGGCCTGATCTTGCTGTTGTTTGAGTCTCTTGGCCTCAATGCCAACATGTTCGGGTGGAATGGGAGGGCCGACCGCCCCGCAACCTATTGAGGAGAAGAGCAGTGCCAGCATGCAAAAAGTGAGAAAATACTGGGTTGGAGTCCTGAGAATTTGACTCATGCCGTTCACTGTTTTTTCATGGAACGTTTCGTTTCGGCCTGTAATGATTTCTTCCACCCATTGATCTGTTTTGTGACTTGGGCCGTAGCGGTACCACCTATAATGTTTTTACTATTAATCGCCGCTTCGGGAGTTAAAACTTGAAATGCCTTGGCGTCAAAAGACGATGAGGCGTTCAGTAAATCCTGTTGCGTGAGTTGTCCCAAATCCTTCCCTTTAGCTAAACACTCACGTACCAGGGTTCCCACCACGTGGTGAGATTCACGGAAAGGAATCCCCTTTTTAACCAAATAGTCCGCCAACTCCGTCGCCAGCAGAAAACCCTGAGATACAGCTTCTTTCATAGGCTCAGGTCGTATCGTTAGTTGAGCCATAAGTTCTGCATAGATTTTAACCGATGTCGTTACGGTATCCAATGCGTCAAACAACGGTTCTTTGTCTTCCTGAAGGTCTCGATTGTAACTGAGCGGCAATCCTTTTAAGGTGGTCAGGAGGCTGAACAAATGTCCATATACCCGACCAGTTTTTCCACGGATGAGTTCCGGGACATCCGGATTTTTTTTCTGTGGCATCATGCTGCTGCCCGTGCAAAATCCGTCGGGAAGATCGGTGAAGTGGAATTCTTGCGAGGACCATAAAATCAGTTCCTCACTTAAACGAGAGAGGTGCATCATCACGATGGCGCAGGCGCTGAGCACTTCAATGACGTAATCTCGGTCAGATACAGCATCCAGGCTATTCTGTGTTACGCGAGGGAAATGTAGTAAGGAAGCCGTATAATGTCGGTCGATCGGATAATTATTTCCAGCTAACGCGCCGGACCCTAGCGGCATGACGTTAATCCGTACCAAGGCATCCTGGAGGCGCCCCTTGTCCCGCTCTACCATCTCAACATAGGCCAGGGCATGATGCGAAAAGAGAATGGGCTGAGCCCGCTGTAAATGTGTATAGCCCGGCATCATCACTCCCATATACCGCTCAGCGAGCGTCACGAGAGACTGTTGAAGTAACCGGAGATCATGGCTCAGGTGTTGGAGAGTATCCCGGAGATAGAGTCGAAGGTCCAGGGTGACCTGATCATTCCGACTTCGGCCGGTGTGGAGTTTCCCCCCAACCGGCCCAATGAGTTCAGTCAGTCGCCGTTCAATGCTCATATGCACATCTTCATCCTCGGTCTTCCATTGATGCCGGCCGGCGCGAATGTCTTCGCGAATCGCCAGGAGCCCTCGAATGATGGTTTGGCATTCTCGCTGAGGCAAGACCTTAGCCCGTTGTAATGTTTTACAGTGGGCGATACTGCCTTCAATGTCGTATTCGTAAAGACGGCGATCAACGTTAATCGAGGCGGTGAAGGTTTCCACTAATTGATGTGTTTGGCCTTGAAATCGCCCTCCCCAGAGTTTTTGATCTCCGGTTTTTTGTGGCGGCATTGGTTGAGGAGGTACTGCAGAACGGGATCGGTTGCTGGGCGGGGTTGCGCCTGCGCGTTTCTTCATGAAGGCGACCTTCCTAACCATTCAAGCAAAATAGCTTTTTGGATGTGAAGGCGGTTTTCGGCTTGGTCGAGAACGACTGATTGCGGGCCGTCCAGCACCTCTTCGGTTATTTCTTCCCCCCGGTGTGCTGGCAGGCAATGCATGACCAGCGCATCGGGTTTTGCCTCTTTCATCAGCTGACTGTTGACCTGATAGGGGGTCAGAGCGCTCATGCGTGGTTGTTGTTCATGTTCCTGGCCCATGCTGATCCACACATCTGTGTAGATCACATCAGCGTCCGTTGCTGCGATTTTAGGATCGTGGGTGATTTCAATCCTGGCACCTGTTTGTTGGCCTTCTATTTGGGCTGCCTCAATGATGCGTGGATCAGGTTCATAGCCTTTTGGGCAGCCTACGATCACGTGCATACCCACCTTAGCCCCGATCTCGACAAGGGAGTGCGTGATATTGTTTCCGTCTCCAATATATGCCAGCTTTAAGCCTTTCGCGTGGTCTCTGTGTTCGACAATAGTCAAAAGATCAGCCAAAGCTTGGCAGGGGTGACAATCGTCCGTTAGCCCGTTGATAACAGGAATCGAGGTGTGTTGGGCCCATTCTTCTAAAGAGGCTTGGTTGAATGTTCTGACGACGAGTCCATCCAAATATCGTGTTAAGACTTTTGCGGTATCGGCTAGGCTTTCCCCACGACTCAATTGGATTTTTTCGGACGCAAGAAATATCGCTTGTCCACCCAGTTGATTCATGCCGGCTTCAAACGAAACCCTGGTCCGCGTAGAAGGTTTCTCAAAAATAAGTCCAAGGGTTTTGCCCTTCAATGGAAAGGTGGCACGACCCTGTCTTCGGGCAGCCTTCATTTTTTGAGCAAGGGTAATCAAATGGTGAATCGTATCCCGGGGAATATCGGCCACCGTCAGCAAGTCTTTGGGAAGAGCTGTCGTCTTCTTGCGTGGTGCGACAGACGTGGATTTTTGAGTACGAGAGGATTGACTTGGTGGTGACATGATTTATCGATGTTTAGAAAGAACTTCAGAGAGGACGGACAAGAGCCGGTCAATCTGTGCATTACTGATGATTAAGGGAGGCACAAATCGGAGGACTCTTCCCATTGTGCAGTTTATGAGGACCCGTCGCTCAAGGCATTCCAGGACCAGAGGTTTTCCGTCTATAGTTAATTCTAAGCCCTGGAGTAGGCCCTTTCCACGGACTTCCTGAATACAGGAGAATTTTTCATTCAGGGAACTGAGTCCTTTGGCTAAATAGCGACCCGCAAGCCGTCCTTGTTCCAGCTTTCCCCCTTCAATGAGAAGATCTAAGACTTTTAAGGCTACCGCACAGGCTAGAGGGTTGCCTCCAAATGTGGAAGCGTGCGTGCCTGGCTCAAATGCCGCGGCGATGGTGTCTGTGGCCAGACAGGCCCCGATGGGGATGCCTCCCCCCAGCCCTTTGGCTAACGTCATAATGTCAGGTTGAATTCCGAACTGCTCGTAGGCAAACAACGTTCCCGTGCGTCCCATTCCGGTTTGGACTTCATCGAAAATCAGGAGGATTTGTTGCTCTGTGCAGAACTCTCGAAGTCCTTTTAGGTAGGAAGGGTTGGGAACGATGACCCCACCTTCAGCCTGAATGGGTTCGACCATCACCGCTGCCGTTTGTGGCGTGATATTGGCTTTTACCGCCTCCAGATCATTGAATGGAACGTAACGAAATCCAGGGACAAGCGGCCCGAATCCTTCTTGTAATTTTGGCTGTCCGGTTGCGGTGAGACTCGCCAATGTTCGTCCATGAAAGGAATTCACCATGGTCAGAATCTCAAATCGTTCCGGACCGAAGGTATTGTGTGCATACCTCCTGGCTAACTTTATGGCGGCTTCGTTGGCCTCTGTGCCGCTATTACAAAAGAACACTTTGTCCGCAAAGGAAAGTTCGACCAGGCGTTGGGCCAGTCTGATTTGGGGTTCGGTATAAAACAAATTGGAAGTGTGAATGAGTTGCCGGGCTTGTCGTATGATGGCATCCACAAGGTCGGGGTGGGCATGGCCTAAGATATTGACGGCAATTCCGGCAAGGCAATCGACATATTCACGGCCCTCGGCGTCGTATACCAGACAGCCATTTCCTCGGACCAGCGAAATGGGGAGGCGGGTATAGGTATCCATCAGATATTTACCTGTATTTTTTTGGAATTCACTTGTAATCATATTGGCAAAAACCCGCGTGAATGCAGGGGAATTTATCACACGACTTATTAGGTTCGCAATAAAGAGCTGGGTGGGAGATTGGTCGGATAACAAAAAAGCAGGAGAGAGACTCCGTCCGAGATTCCAATCCAGCCTGGAGGAGCCTTTAAATGCTAACTGTTGTTACTGCTGGTTAGGAGACTGACGCCGAAGATCATAGGCTAAGCCCAATCTACTCAACGTCCATATAAGCCACTTGGATGGATCAAAGTTATACCAGCGGATCCCATTTCGATAGTCACTTTGATACATATGATGATAGTTATGATATCCCTCTCCAAACGTAAGTAATGATATCCACCAACTATCCCGGCTCGAATCAGCTGTCCCATGGGGTTGCTCACCCCAAATATGGCAAATGGAATTGATGAAGAATGTTGAGTTTAAGACAAAGAAGGTACGTGCAAGTCCAGCCAAGAGAAAGCACCCGACACCTCCAATCCACCCGTTGTACAAAAACCCCACCACGAATGGTAATACGAGTCCCGACAAAAGAATGGGAAGGTAATATTTGTCCTGCCACAATATCAGAGGATCCTGAAGAAGACGGGTGGCATATTTTGGATCACGATTTGGATCCTTCCAGAAAATCCAGCCACAATGGCTGTGCCAAAAGCCCAGCGTGGCATTATAGGGGTCTTCTTTCTGGTCGCACCGGGCATGGTGCCTAATATGGTCGCTGGCCCATTTTAACGCTGAGTTTTCCAACGCCATCCCGCCTGCGATTAAGAAGGTGGCTTTGATCCAGTTTGGGCATTTAAAGCTCCGATGGGTAATTAACCGGTGATAGCCCACCGTAATGCCTAATCCTGTAAATAGGTAAAGCATGATAAACATGGTCCAGTCTACCCAGGAAAAATCGAAAAAATAGGCATACAAAGGGAGCCCGACGATTGTGGTCAAAACAATTGACCCAAACAGAATCATTGTGGGGTAATCTCGTTGTGGTGTTCCTGCTAAGGAAGGGTCTAACGTTCGTGACATAGCTGACTAAGTCCTCTTACTATCTCCAGTCACCCAAGAGAATGTTCCCAATACTAGAGGGGAAATTCAACGGTGAGAGATTTGTTAGTGAAATGAAACCTAGGATTGAAATCTCTTTTACATACACGAAAGTGGGTTGTTGAAACCGACTAACACGGGCATTGATTTTCCCGTGTAAAAGAGTGGCTTGAGAGTATAATGTAGCAATTTAGTTGGGAAGAGGCAATCCCATAGCAGAATTCAATATTGACACCATTTATGTGTACAGAATACCAGATGTATTGAAAAAAGCTAGGGGACCCTGTCCAAACCAAGGCCCCCTCCCTAATACTACTGCCTGGTGGTTATTTTTGAATTCGCAATCAATAGTGGGGATCAGAACTACCCGAGCTATATATTAATACTTGTAGCTGTCATCTTTGAACGGTCCATTGACTGGCACGTGAATATAGGCGGCCTGAGTTTGAGTGAGTTTAGTGATAACCCCTCCAAAGCCACGAACCATATGGGCAGCCACTTCTTCGTCGAGATGTTTCGGTAAAACTTGAACTGTAATTGTGCCACCTTTTTGGTCAGCGAACTTCCGTTCATAGAGGTAAATTTGCGCGAGGACTTGGTTGGCAAAGGAACCATCCATAATTCTGGAAGGGTGCCCAGTCCCATTTCCCAAATTCACTAAGCGCCCTTCGGAGAGCAAAATGAGATGATCCTTGCTGGCTTTGTCACGATACACCGTATGCACCTGAGGTTTTACTTCTTCCCATTCCCAGTTCTTACGCATAAAGGCAGTGTCGATTTCATTGTCAAAGTGTCCGATATTGCAAACGACCGCCCCAGATTTCAATGATTGCAGAATGGCTGAATCGCAGACATTTAAGTTGCCGGTAGCTGTGACCACTAAATCTGTGTTCTGGAGAAGGACGGAGTTGGTGTCTTCGACCTTGCCTGTATTGATTCCACCTGTATAGGGAGAAACCACTTCATAGCCATCCATGCAGGCTTGCATGGCACAGATTGGATCAATCTCTGAAATTTTGACAATCATGCCTTCCTGGCGGAGTGATTGAGCGGAGCCTTTTCCGACATCCCCGTACCCAATCACCAGGGCTTTTTTCCCTGACAGGAGGTGGTCGGTGGCGCGTTTGATGGCGTCATTTAAGCTGTGGCGGCAACCATATTTATTGTCATTTTTTGATTTGGTGATTGAATCATTCACATTGATGGCTGGAACTTTTAGCGTGCCACTTTTTACCATTTCCAGTAAACGATGGACGCCGGTGGTTGTCTCTTCAGTGATCCCATGAATTCGGTCCAACAGGGCTGGATATTTTTTGTGGAGCATCATGGTCAAGTCGCCACCGTCGTCCAGGACCATATTTGCATCCCAGGGTTGGCCGCCTTTTACAATGGTTTGCTCCAGGCACCACTCATATTCTTCCTCGGTTTCACCCTTCCAGGCGAATACAGGGATTCCCATGGCGGCGATGGCAGCGGCAGCATGATCTTGTGTTGAAAAAATATTACAGGATGACCAGCGGACTTCAGCGCCCAGCTCAATGAGCGTTTCAATTAACACTCCTGTCTGAATAGTCATGTGAATACAGCCAAGAATCTTGGCGCCTTTTAGTGGCTGGGATCCGTGATATTTCTCTCGAAGAGCCATCAATGCAGGCATTTCCGTTTCGGCAATGCATAATTCTTTCCTCCCCCAATCAGCCAAACGGATATCCGCAACTTTGTAGTCAATCGAGGCGGTCTTGGTCATAGTTGCAGTGCTCATAGAAATTGTCTCTCCTTCTCTTTATGAGTTATGAAGGTCTGTTGAAAAGAGGGGAAGGTTTGGTCCCCTTCCCCATCATTCGGCGGGCAGAGCAGTTGGGAATTATAGGCCTGCGCCTTTTCGGAGCAAGCTGGCTTTGTCAGTCCTCTCCCAAGTGAATCCTGGTTCGTTTCTGCCAAAATGTCCGTATGCCGCTGTCCTTTTATAGATAGGACGTCTCAACTTGAGGTGCTCAATGATACCTCTGGGCGTCAGTGGGAAATGCTTGATGATGAGCTTTTCAATACGATCAATGGACGCTTTTTCGGTGCCCTTTGTATCGACCAAAACGGAAACCGGTTCTGCGACCCCAATGGCATACGCCAATTGCACTTCGCATTTTTCTGCCAATTGCGCTGCAACGACATTTTTGGCAATGTACCGGGCCATGTATGAGGCAGATCGGTCAACTTTACTGGGGTCTTTCCCAGAAAAGGCGCCTCCTCCGTGACTGCCAACCCCGCCATAAGTGTCTACGATGATTTTTCGTCCGGTCAGTCCGGTATCCCCCATGGGGCCACCGGTGACAAATCGTCCAGTGGGATTAATGTGGAATTTGATATTTTTTGGATTAAAGAATTTCTTAGGCATGACGGGAGTAATCACTTTTTCCATCACATCTTTTTCGATTTTCTTTAAAGTGACCGCATCGCTGTGCTGGGTGGAAACCACGATTGTGTCAATGCGAACAGGTTTGCCGTTTTTATATTCGACGGTTACTTGTGATTTTCCATCAGGACGAACCCAAGGGAGTATGTTCTTTTTGCGAACCTCTGCTAGTCTTCTGGTGAGCCGATGGGCCAGGATAATTGGCATCGGCATGAGTTCAGGGGTTTCATTTGAGGCATACCCGAACATTAACCCTTGGTCGCCAGCGCCGCCTGAATCCACTCCCATGGCAATGTCACCCGATTGATTGTGAATGGCGGTCAATACCGAGCAGGTACTGTAATCAAATCCCCATGTAGCATCAGTATAGCCAACCTCACGAATCGTCTCACGAATAATTTCGGGAATTTCTACATACGCCCGAGTGGAAATTTCTCCCGCTACAAAAGCGATTCCTGTGGTCAGAATGGTTTCGCAGGCTACCCTGCAGTTCTTATCTTTTGCAATAATTGCGTCAAGAATACCGTCGGAAATCTGATCGGCAATCTTGTCGGGATGTCCTTCCGTGACCGATTCCGAGGTAAAGAGAAAATTGGTTTGTCTCATCAAGAGTTCCCCCTAACCAATTGCTTGAGCCCATATGCTCAGATCGCATGGTCTCATTGGTGAATAAAGCAAAGCACAAAACATTCAACTTAACGCAATTGAACCGCTTTCCGCAATTTTCAGTTTGAAAATAACGGAAAAGTTTGGGTCTTGCCTGGTTATAGTTTTTTGTTTTCGGTCAAAGGTTTAGTAAAACATAATATTTCTACAATGCAAGCTCCCCTTGAAAGGATTTAGTGGGACGGGCAATGAAAGGCTTTTCTTTCATTGGGTTGATTTGGCTGGAGCCTGTAGCATTTATAATTCTCGGGGAGGGCGGACGGGAGCATTAGTTCCCATCGTAAGCCTTTCGAGGCGGGCATTTTGGGTGATATAGGTTCGGATTCCACCCTAGCATCTTGAAGGGAAAGCGGTTTTGGGTTTCTTTTAGTGAAACAGTGGCCCGCAGGCACCAATGATGTTTGTAGAACTTTTACAAATAGGCTATACGTATGTAGGTGTTTATGTTTAATTGCAGTGAATTTATTGGGAACCGTAAAAACCCTGATATTGGCCTCTCAATGAATTTGATAAATATATGATTTTAATTATCTCACCCATGTCAAGGGAGAAATGTTCGTTGGGTTGCGTACCTAGAATTCCCAGTGGTAAGATCCGCTCTTATTTCGTGTGAAAAAACATCTGTTTATAAGCATTTCCCGGCGATTGAGACGAGGGCGTGGTGCCGCTTTTCCTTTAGCGGAAATCTCTAAGGAGGCTTGTTGATGTACAAAACAATATATGTCCCGGTTGATAATTCAGACCATTCGAATATGGCTGTAGAACTGGGAGTGCAGTTCGCGAAAATTTTCGGATCGAAAATTGTGGGGAGCCATGTATATGCGGCGAAGATGCATGATAAAAGGTTTAAACAAATGGAGGCAGGTCTTCCTGAGGAATATCACGACGAAAAGGAGTTAGACCGCCAACGCCAAATCCATGATTCCCTTATTACCAGAGGCTTGCAAATAATTACAGATTCGTATTTGGATTTTGTAGATCAGAAATGCGCGGAAGCGAACATTCCTCTGGAGCGGCGCTCACTAGAGGGACGAAACTGGAAAGCAATTGCAGAAGATATTTCAAAAAATGGGTATGACTTGACCATTATGGGGGCCTTGGGGGTTGGGGCAGTGAAGGACTCTGTGATCGGGAGTAACACGGAACGTGTGATCCGTCGGATTCGTAATTCGGACATGTTCATTGTGAAAGATACCAAACCCATGAACGGTGGGAAAATTGTGGTAGCTGTAGATGGGAGCCATTACTCCTTTGGCGGATTAAAGACCGCTCTTGCCTTGGGAAAGGCACTTAATAAGTCTGTAGAAGCGATCTCAGCATTCGATCCCTATTTTCATTACGCCGCGTTTCACAGTATTTCCGGTGTCCTGAATGAAGAGGCTGGAAAGGTGTTTCGATTTAAGGAGCAGGAAAAGCTTCACGAAGAAGTCATCGACAGCGGGTTAGCAAAAATTTACCAGTCTCATCTTGATGTCTCTCGCGATGTCGCCCAGGATGAGGGCGCAGATATTAAGACAACCCTTCTCGACGGCAAAGCGTTTGAGAAAATCATTCAATATGTTCGAAAAGAGCAGCCATGGCTGCTAATCGTTGGACGGATTGGGGTGCATAGCGACGATGATATGGATATTGGCAGCAATGCTGAGAATCTTTTGCGTTCAGCTCCTTGCAATGTATTAATATCTAACAAGAAGTTTGTTCCTCCGATTGACACGCAGGCCGAATACACGATTGCCTGGACGGAAGAAGCCTTACGACGGATGGAGAAGATACCTGTCTTTGCAAGGGGAGTGGCAAAGACTGCAATCCATCGATATGCCATTGAAAAAGGGCATACCATCATCAGTAATTCCGTCATCGATGATGCGGTTGGTGATATTTTACCCAAAGGGGCCATGGACGCCATGAAAACGTTAGGCGGGACCCTCGATGCGGCAGGAGTCGATCGGAATACCATGCAGGCAGGGAATGAGGTTGCGCAGGATTTAATGGGTTCCACGTTGAGTGGCATGATGTCCCAGGTGGTGGAAGAAAGACCAACCGAAACTACTGCCCCAATGAGCGAAGGGAACAAATCGTATCTGGCTCGAATGTCTAGAGACTATTATGTCTGTGGTGGATGTGGATATATTGGGAAAGGCGACCATCCGGTTATGTGTCCTGTCTGTGGTCTGGATGGAGCACAATTTAAACAAGTCGATAAATCTATTTTTGATGCGGCTGCCCAGGCGGAAGGTGGTTTAGAAACACAGGTGGCGTATGACGATATTCCCATGCAGTGGACGAAAGATGCTCGTGAAGCCATTCGAGCCGTTCCCGCTGGATTTCAACGCCGACGGGCAAAAGCGAAAATCGAAAAAACTGCAAGGAAGCTTGGAATGACCACCATTACCTTGGAATATTCAGGAGCAATGATTCAAGAAGCGGCAAGCGAAGACTATACACCAATTTTTGCCAATAAAACGGCTGGGGAGACAGCAACCATGGCCTCTGAATCCAATACAGAAAACGCTGGCAACACTAATGGAGCCGATCCGTATGTGTGGGAACCGGATGCCCTCCAACGATTGGAAAGAGCTCCTGCAGGATTTATGCGTGATTGCACCAAAGCGTTAATCATTAAACATGCCGAAAAAATTGGAACCACAACCATAACTCTGGATGTGGCGAATCAGGGAATTGAACAAGCTAAAACAACCATGGAAGAAGCCATGAAAACTGGAAATGTCAAGGACATCGTGGCCAAGTTAACCGGCACGGGGGCTCCCTCAGAAGCTCAATCTGGAGCCGGCCACAATGGGTAAGGCACTTCCTGTCATCAGTTCATTCCTCAATACGCTGAACTCCTTAGGATCCAGTGCAGTTTCGAGGTTTGAATCTTTTCGGCCCGATTCCGGAGCGCCTGGAGACGGTCGAACCGTGGATGATTTTAAGCCCTACCTGGTGGCCCTCAATTTAACCAAGCGATGCAATCTCAAATGCGAACATTGTTATCTGGATGCCACGACAAAAATGGGCGGTGGGCACGATGAATTGACGACAGAAGAATGTTTTCGTCTTATTGATCAGATTGCCCATGTCAATGCCGGTAGCCTTCTTGTTATTACTGGAGGAGAGCCGTTGGTTCGGCCAGATATTCTTGAAATCGCGCGTCACGCAGTTGAGCAGCGATTTATGGTCGTATTCGGCACCAATGGAATGCTGATTGACGATAAGATGGCGAAAGCCATGGTAGATATTGGTGTGATGGGCGTAGGTATTAGTATTGATTCCTTAGATTCAGCAACACACAATGCGTTTAGAGGGTTACCTGGTGCATGGGAAGGGGCTATGGCCGGCATTGAAGCCTGCAAACGAAATGGTCTTCAATTTCAAGTACATTTCAGCGCACAGCCCATGAACTACAAGGAATTACCAGCGGTCATCGATTGGTCACACGATTTGGGTGCCAAAGTCTTAAATGTCTTTTTCATGGTGTGTACAGGACGGGGTGAAGAACTCACTGACATCACTCCTTCGCAATATGAAGAGGTCTTGACCTATTTGGTGGAGAGCCAAGATAAATACCAGGACATGTTGGTTCGGGCGCGTTGTGCGCCGCATTTCAAACGCCTGGCCTATGAAAAAGATCCAAATTCTCCCATCACCAAAGCGACTGGATATATGGGAGGGGGATGTCTGGCAGGCACTAACTATGCGCGAGTGACGCCAAACGGCGATCTCACGCCTTGCCCGTATATGCCCCTGTCTGCAGGAAATATCCGCGACACCAGTTTTGTCGATTTATGGGAAAATTCAGAAGTATTCAACTCCTTTCGCTATCCTCACCTCAAGGGTAAATGCGGAGACTGCGAATATAGTGAAATTTGCGGCGGGTGCCGTGCTCGTCCTTACGTGGACCACGGGGATGCGATGGATGAGGACGAATGGTGTCTGTACACTCCCAAAGGGGGAGAAAAAATTAAAGTGGCCTTTAATGTGCCGGAAGCCTCGTCCGTGGAATGGGAAGCCGACGCGGAGGAACGGCTTAGTCGGATCCCATACTTCCTTCGGGCCATGGTTCGAAAGGGTGTAGAGCGTCATGCCGTTGAACAAGGTCTTCCAGTCGTGACCATTGAATTAATGGAAGAACTTCGGAAGCGTCGATTCGGGAACGAAAAACCTGTGTTTAAGTTCTAATGGAGTCCCTCCTCGGAGTTCTCACCGATCTTAATCAGATTATTCCCATCCTGGTGCATTGGTTGCACCTACTGTCTGCCGTGGTGTGGATTGGTGGGCTGGCCTTTCTTGTCATGGCCGTAACGCCCTGTCTCAAAAACACTGTTCCAAAACAATTTATCCGACCAATATCTGAAACCTTTTATCAGCAATATAAACGGGTGGTCGGGATTCTCTTGGTCGTTATCCTCTTTACTGGAGGATTCAATCTCCATTATGTCAGTGAGGGGATGATCATGCAGTCTGGGGAAGGTGTCTCCCAGCATGCCAAATACCTAACCGTTTTCTTTATTAAATTGTTTTTGGTGCTAGGAATTCTGACCATCTTTCTGTACACCATAATTTTTAAAAATGAACCTACAGGTGGTGAGACAAGCGAAGAATTGGAAGAGATGGCCATAGAGCCGGTTCCATTTCAGCGTGTTGCATTGTGGATGGGGGTATTTATCATTCTTTGTGCTGCCGCGATGAAACATCTCCATGTGTAACTAATTGCTTTTTTATTGAATTTTACATGGCGTAGTTTCTTGTCTTTCCCCTGCTTCAATCTTCTGAATCCTTTCATGAATTGAACTCACCAGTGGGAATGGCTGGTTGACCATAAAAAACCTAACCTTTTCGAATACCCGTCATAGTTGAAACCAAATAGCTAAAGAAGTTCCATGGTTCCATTTCTCATAAAGGATCCAACTGCAGGAAAGATCTTCCTCGATCAATTACCGTGTGGCTGATGAAAAAAATGGGTCTTAATGAAGGTTTATCACCTGATAGTTGACTGGGTGACTTTATCCAGGCTATCACTGGGCGGGTTCTTTCGATAAATCGTCTTGTTGATCGGGTAGACGACCGGACGCCTGAAAACTAATTTTCGTACCAGTTTGCTCACCCTATTAAGTTATTTGCTGTCCAATGGCTCGATCTTCCCGTTCTCGCACTCCTCGCTCCCGCACCAGACCATCTCTGGAAATGCCACTATGTCCCTCGGATCTGCCTGTCGAAGTTCCCTTGGAACCACCACCACATAGGCCATTGGTAGCCCTGGTGGGACGGCCGAATGTAGGAAAATCCACGCTGTTCAATCGGATTGTCGGCCATCGTACGGCAATTGTAGATGATGTATCAGGGGTCACTCGGGATAGAAACACGGCAGAGTGCGATTATCAAAATCGGATATTCACGTTGGTCGACACCGGTGGGCTGGATCTGACCACCGACGATGTCATTGTGGAACAGATTAAATTTCAAACCCAAGCGGCTATTGAGGAGGCTGATCTGATCATTGCGGTCATGGATGGCCGGGTGGGGTTGTCTCCGCTGGATGCCGATCTTGTTAAGCTGTTGCGACCGGTGACCAAGCCGGTTTTTCTGGCGGTCAACAAGATTGACACTCCTCAGGCTGAACCGCTCTTAGCCGATTTCTATAAACTAGGGGTAAAGGAGATTTTCCCTATTTCGGCTGAGGGAGGATTAGGGGTGGATGAATTACTGGAAGCCCTTTTGCCCTTTCTTCCTCAAGCCCCGGAGAATGAGGTCCCAAAAGAGATCCCAAGGATCGCGGTGGTGGGCCGACCCAATGTGGGGAAATCAACGTTGGTCAATGCCATTCTCGGTGAACAACGACTCATTGTCAGCGATATTCCAGGAACGACCCGCGATCCAATTGATTCAATGGTCAGTCTTCATGGACGACGGTATATCTTTACAGATACGGCAGGTCTCCGACGAAGGGGGCGGATCGAGCGTGGAATTGAAGGCTATAGTGTCGTGCGCGCCATTCGAGCGTTGGGCCGGTCTGATGTTGCCGTGCTGGTTTTGGATGGGGTAGAAGGCGTCACAGAGCAGGATACGAAAATCGCCGGCTTAATCAGTAAGCAAGGGCGAGGCTGTATCATCCTCGTGAACAAATGGGACTTGCGGGCTGAGGATCGTGAGGCGTACCCCGCCTACAATCTTGAATTAGCTCGGCGGTTTCCATTTTTTACCTATGTGCCGGTTGTCTTTGGTGCCGCAATTCAACCGGAAACGCTCACGCGCATTTTTCCTAAAATTGATCAGGTTGTGGCAGATTTTTCCAAGCGTATTCAGACCCGTAAGCTGAACCTCTTTGTTCAGGAACTCCTGGAAAAAAATCCCATGACGTTGGTCCGAGGCAATCCGAAAAAATCCGTATTTATCACTCAGGTGGCGACCAAGCCGCCTACCTTTGCGTTATTTGTTAAATCCGCACCAAAAGTTCCAGCCTCCTACCTCCGTTATCTAGAAAACTCCATCAGGACGGAATATGGTTTTGAGGGCATTCCGCTCCGGATATTGTTGCGCAGTCAATAAAGAGTTTTTGCCATCGCTCAAGATCTCAGCTGGGCACTATC
>CABVRQ010000020.1:25404-53676 GCA_902500695.1 uncultured Nitrospira sp.
GCCCCTCGCCCGGGTAATTTAGTCTCGGCAGCAACCTCAATCAAAACTGATGAAGAACTCCTCGAAATTCTTGCTAAGGGAGTTCCCAGGACGGCCATGAGTGGCTGGAGTCATCAATTGTCGGACGATGAACGGCGTCATGTCCTCGTCTATATTCGAACCCTCGTGCATTTTCAAAGCCCACCATCACCTCAGCTTCCTTTTTCTGGATCTTAGCCTGTTGTCGGCTTGAGGCGGGTCTTGGATTTTCCCGGTTGCATCCGACTCAAGTGATCGAAGTAGTGGACGAAGGCTTGTATCCCCCCTGAAGCTTGTCCCCAATCGAAATATTCATTGGGGGCATGGTACCCATGTTCAGGCAGGCTGAGACCCATAAACAGAATCGGGACCTTCCAGGCGCGTTGTAACACAGCAATGGCCCCGATCGATCCACCTTCCCGTACAAACACCGGTCGGCGTCCAAAGCCCTGGGCTACCGCCTCTTGCAGCGCCTCCGCATAGGGGCCATCGGAAATTCCACGATAGGGTTCCAGTTCTCCATCATTAATCACCTCAATATCAGGATTGCGGGCACGAAGGTGTTTTTTCAGGAGTCGGAAAATTTTTGAGGGATGTTGATTCGGAACTAATCGCATACTCACTTTGAGTTCACCCCAGGCCGGCACAATGGTTTTGACGCCTGGGCCCATGTGCCCACCCGTTAATCCATGCACTTCAAAGGTGGGGGCGGCCCAGATCCGTTTGAGTAAATCTTGAGGATCGGAGGTTCGAAGCGATCGTAGTTGATAGGCCTCTTTAAAAAGGCGAACCTGAAATCCTGATGCCAGAAAATTTTTCATTTCGGTGCGAGTGGGCGGAACGACATCATCGTAGAATCCCGGGATTTTCACGCGTCCGGTTTTCGCATCCAAGCAGGAATAGGCGGCGTCACATAATTCGGCCAAGGGATTGCGCGCCCCGCCGCCCGTGAGACCGGAATGAACATCGGTTTCCCCTGTGCGAAGCACCAACTTGGCAATCAACAAACCGCGAAGCCCACTGGAGAGGGCAGGGCGATTCTTCGCCACCCAAATCGTGTCAGACACCAATACCGAATCGGACGGTGGGACGGCTCTACGGTTCTGAAGGACCTCGGAAAAATTCGGGCTGGCAATTTCTTCTTCCAATTCCCAGAGGACCCGAATATTCAAGGGAATACCGGCTTCTCTTGCGAAATTGGCAGCGAAAAGGGCGGTTAACGCCGGGCCTTTATCATCCGTTGCCCCACGGCCACAATACCGATCGCCATCCTTTTTAAAGGCAAAGGGAGGCTGACGCCATTCCGGTTCTAGTGCTGGCTGGACATCTAGATGATTGTAAATGGTCAGACTGGGATATTGTCGCCCGGCCACCCATTCTCCAGCCACGCTTGGGTAACCCTTGGTATTCACGATGGAAGCCTTGCCTCCAAATCGTTCCAGGTATTGAACGGCTAATTGCGCCATTCGGTGCATATCGGGAGCATGTTCAGGGTCTGAACTTACTGACGGCACTTCCACCATCTGACCCAAAAGGTCTTCAAAGTTGGGGCGCTGATCTTGAATGTAGGTGCGTAATTGGGATTGATAGTCACTCATGAGATGACCGTTCCTTTTCGTGAGTAGGCTTAGGCTGCAAGCAGGGAAGCGATGGTGGGGAATACGGGTGATGTGCCGTGAACAACCACTGCAGGGGTAAGGCTAGCATGTCTGTCATCCAACCGAAAACGGCACTGGAGCAAAAGTTACAATGAAAATAGCCAAGGCCGCCCAGGCGACCCACCGGCGTTGTTTGCCCAAGACGGTGTCGGGGTCAATTACCGGCGGGTGGGCTATGCCGACAAGGCTAGCCAGACCGACCCAGAGAATCCATCCAGGCCATCCGGTGAGGCCCAAATAAATGAGGATGGGAATCGTGGCTAAGGCCAGTGAGCGTTGTCGACGACCAAACACTGCAAATGCCACATGCCCTCCGTCCAATTGCCCCAAAGGTAATAAATTAATTGCGGTGACGAAAAACCCGAACCACGCGGCAAAAGCAATCGGATGGAGCACAATATCGTGCGTGGATGGAATCGGGCCAAACATGAGCCAGGCAAACCATTGGAGCAGGAGAGGTTCGCCCAACTGTAACCCATACGTTTGGGATCGGGGGACGATATGAGAGAAAGAGAGTCCGATGATAATGGCGACGACCGCAGCGATAAAACCGGCAATGGGACCCGCAACGCCAATATCAAAAAGCGCACGACGATTCATAATTGCCGATCGCATGCGAATTACCGCCCCAAAGGTACCAATAAAGTGTGGAGGCCCGGGAATGAACAGCGGTAAGGACGCGGGCACACGATGAATGCGGGAGAGGAGGTAGTGCCCGAATTCATGGGTGACGAGGATTCCTAAAAGGGTTGCGGCAAAGGGGATCCCATTGACTAAAGAGCCGGGATAGCGCATTAAAAAATCCCAGGCCCCATTGACGGGTTTTATATTCACCTGAAATGCTCCTGCCCAGAGTGTGGTGAATATGGTGAGCCCAAAGAGCAAGATAGGAAGTCCCCATTGAGAAAAGGCGCTGGGAGTCGGAGGAAGGAATTCGTCCACCTCATCTCGAGTGTCGAGTAGTTCAGGTTGAAGTGATTGCCAATGATCTATTCCGTGTGGGGAAGTTTTGAGTGTCCGTTCTCGAAGTATGTCGTCTTTGGAGATAGGCATGATCAGAGGCGGAGGAGCCGTTGAGTTGGTTGAAGGTAGTGGATCGGTGGGAGCAATTGGATTCAACAGAGAAGGTGGGGGTGTTGGCTTGTTCTCCGAAGGAGTTGAAGGTGTAGGCGAATCGTGATCCATTAACACGTCCTTATTGAATGCCAAGCCAGGAATTGGTCTGACATGCAATATCAGGCAAATGGATTGTGCGCTTGTTCCTCAACCACTGTCGTAGAGGGACCATGGCCGGGAAACAAGGCGGTGTCTTTTGGTAAGTGTAACAGGGTATGGCGAACGGATTGCAAATGCTGTGGATACAGGGAAAAAGGGTTGGAGCGCCCTACCGAACCGGAAAAGAGCGTATCTCCCACGAAACACAGGGATTGGCCTTTGAGCGATAACAGGTAGCAAAATCCTCCAGGGGTATGGCCCGGGGTGGCCAAACATTCAACCGTCAACTCTCCCAGGGCAATCATCTGATGGTCGGCTGGTATTTTTATGGAGGCGTCAGGTGGTCTCCAAGGGAGCAGGTCGAAATCCCCGTTTCCCAGATAGACCGGCACTGGCCATTGAGCCAAAACCTCTTCCAGCCCTCCCGCATGATCCGTATGCCCATGGGTGAGGCAGACGCCGATCAAGGTCAATTCGCGTTGGGTGATGCTCGTTAGCATCAGCTTGGCATTGTATCCTGTATCAATCATGAGGGCCTGGTTGGTGGCTGGATCAGTTAACAGATAGCCTTTGACTTCATACCCGCCAATGTCGCCTGTGATGGTCTGAACGAGATCGTGTTCAGTCGTCCACTCCGGTTGAGGCTGAGGTAACCATCCGTCCAAAGTCAGGTTTACCAGGGGGCCAACACGGAGGTGCAATGCCTGGCTAATTCCATGAATTTCGCTTTTGGTGGGAGGTCGGTGGCCTTTCTCAAGGTGCTCCACATCGGCCTGCTCCATTTCCGCCAATTCCGCCAGGGTTTCAATTCCCAGTCCCTGCCCAAAACGAGCCTTTTTAATGATATCGCAAAATTCGTCTTCTAAACTCATTTACATGCTCATATGAAATTCGGCCATACGAATCGGAAACTCTTTTTTTTGTCATGTCCTTCATCTAAACAAAAAAGAGGGGTGTGTGGAAAGGGGGTGTCACAGTTTTAGCCAGTGAAATCCAGAATAGAGAAAGCCACTTTCTTTTTTGAGAGTTTTAGGGAAGAAAGTGCGTTTTTGTAAGAGCAGCAAAATAGGGTATTGTTGACATTATTTTTTGAATACGCTACTTAAGGGTAACCGAAGTTTTGGTAAAAGTTTTGTATACAATTAACCAAGGAGGTTTCGATGAAACAGTGCGTGAATCTGGTTCTTGTGGGGCTAATGTGTTTCATGCTCGTAGGGTGTATGGGTGCGGCAAGTTTTCAGCAACCCAATGCGTCATTTGCTGTTGCGGGAATTTACACTGATGTGCAGGGTGGTAGCTTGGTGTTGGATAACGGTGTGGCAGCGACCAAAACTGGAACAGCTTGTAGTCACCAAATTTTGGGCATTGTGGCCTCCGGCGATACACGTGTTGAGACCGCCATGGCCAATGGAGGAATTTCAAAGCTGGTATATGTGAATACCTCCTACAAGAATATTGTATGGGGATTGTATACTGAAGTTTGTACGATTGCGAGAGGAAACTAGGTTTCCAAGAGAGAGATTCTCATGTTGTCGGGGAGCACCTGGAGTATTGTTCTGGGTGCTCCCTTTTTTTTGGCCATAAGGTCGGGAGCTGGGTTTTTGTCGAGTGACGATTTGGAACGTTCAGCATGAAAATCGTAGTAGTCCTGATGGGCTTGATGCTTCTTTCTGTTTCGTCAAACGGATATGCATTGGAGAACATAGAAATTTATCTGGCTGGTTATGGGATGTCCACTCAACCCTTAAACCAGGGCCTTTCATTTAAGGGGAGCGGTGTGACTGATGAAAGAATTCATGGTGACACTGGGTTAGGAGTGAAGGTTGGGTTATTCCCGTCTTTTTTTAACGGATATCTTGGAGTGGAACTGGAGTCATTTGGACAGAATAACTCTTTGAATTTCCCAATCGAAGAAAATGGTGCAGCAACGGGGAAAGGTAAGAGTGGCCTTGTCACCTATAGTTCGATGGTCAATCTCATCCTGCGGTATCCCTGGCGATATGCACGGCCTTATGTGGGAATAGGAGGGGGGCTTTCGAATGGGATCCTCCATCATTCGAATATTCCTGGCAGAAAGGACCACAATATTGAAACGAGTTCAGCTCCGGGATATCAATTATTTGGCGGGATTCAGTTGGTTGTTTCTGCTAATTGGTTTGTATTTGGGGAGTATAAATACAGTGCTGTGAATTACCACTGGAACCAACTCTCCCTGAATTTTCGAAGCGAATATTTTTTAGGTGGAATTGGGTATATATTCTAATGTGGCGTTCAACTGGTCCTTGCAACTCTCATGCTTTCAACTATTACGTTTAAGTAGTTCTGGGGAGTTGTATGGTGCTGTGGATCGTATGACTTGGGAATGAAAAAATGGCATTCATGAATCAAAAATATCCATGAAATACACCCAAAATTTCATTGTCCTGATCATGATGAGTGAACGTGGCGCGGACCGCGAAATTTTTGGCGAATGTCCATCGTTGCCCTACAGAAATAGGGATATCATGCGATCGATCTCCAAGGGGGTAATACAAATATCCTGCTGACAGGAGCCATTTCCAGTTCTGAGTGAGGGTGGCCATTACGCCGCCCGATACTCCTCCCCCCACACGGTGATTTTCTTTGTACCCGCCACTGACATTGGCATCCATCTCACCGAAAAGAAAAAAGACCTCCCGTTGAAACACCTGAGTTTCTAGGGCTCCTCCGATTCCTGCATTCATATTCCCGTTAGAGCACAGGTCGCAGGTCGATGTCTTGACGGTATTCATCCCAAGATTGATTTTCCAAGATGGCGAAAAAAACAACGAATCAATGGGGGCTAAGGAAAGGACGTTGGCGAAGGTGAACCGTTCTACTCGAAAGAGGCTTTGATGGTGATAATGTCTCAGCCGTAAATCAAGTAATTCTATTTGGGCATCTTGGGTGTATCCTGGGTCGGGGTCGAGGAGATCATGATAGGCACCTCGGACGTTAATTTCTTCAAAGGTTTTATTATTTCTCCATCCGACTCCACCTCCGACTCTGAGTGTTTGGTGTCCGTGTTCGGGAGACAGGGAAAATGGTTTAACCGGAAAGGGGCCGGATGGGATGGGAATGAGACTACGTCCAACTAAGATAGAACGATTTTTGGCCTTATAGTCTTCAACCTTGTCTTGATCGATTGTCCCTTTATATCTCAAGACGTCTGAAGCGAAATCAAGAAGGAATGTTTTCCGGTTTTGTGGTAACTGAAGAAATTCGGATTGGCTTATCACCTGAGGATCGTGAACGAGTTTTTGGAACAAGGAGGTCTCTTCTTTTGTTAATGCCTCTCTCTTGCGTTTGAGGAGAGTGCTGCGGGCTGGGCGATAAGAAATTATTTGAACCAATCCCTTCTGTCGAGTAAGAAGGCGAATGGTATCGGCAGGAATCGTCGCAAAGTGAAATTGGTCGGTCAGGTGGAGATTGGGATCGGCCACTTCCAAGAGTGAGAGAATGTGGTACGCACAATTTTCTTTAAAGAAGTAATAGTCGAAATAGGCATTCCCTAATTCCCACGCATGCATGAGCAATCTGTGATATTGCTCCTGTGAAAAATTCAAGCGATATTCCCAAATATCCCGATTCTCAAGATCTCGATATTCTTTGACCTTCATGTAATAGGGAATGGTCGAGAAAAACCCCTTGTATCCTCCAAGAATCCCTTTGTACGCGAATTCAATCCCCGCATTAGGCGGGACCTCCGCGGCGTAGTTTATTGTATACGCTAAGATATTTGTTTCTGGTGTATGGCCTTTTTGATCCACTCGTAAAAAAGAATGCCCAAACATCGAGGCGGGATTATCCATATAGGCTGAAGGAAAGATAACAGTAATCGAATCGGGATTGAGTTCTTTAAGCCAACTGACAAAACGTTCACAGGGATGTGGAAGAAGTTTAGAGTCCTGAAAATGTAGTTTCTCTTTTAGCCAGTGATATCGCGCAACAAAGGCGCATTGCGCCGGTTGTTTGGAGCGACCAACTAATGTGTCAGAGAAAAAATAGGTCAGTGTTGCTTGTAATTCAGCTTCTGGATCAGTTTTCCCATACGGTGAAAGGAAAAAGCCAGAGTCATCAACTTCGCTGGTGTAGCCCCCAAGGAAATTTTTATGGTAGTGGAGCAAGAGCCGCCAATAACGGTCCTGATGGAGTTTGTCTACAATGGCTTGCTGAATGAGTTCTTGCAGATAGGGAGAGGGGAGGGCTTGAGCCTTGAGCTCAAGGGGAAATAATAGCAATGCAAGAAAAAGAAGGAGAATGTTTGCCACAAGCCAGGAAGGAAAAGAAAAAAAGGCTCCGGCTTAGACAGCCGGAGCCTGAAAGGATCTATTTGATTGTTGAAGCTTGAGCTAAAACGGGATGGTCGAGCATGGCATCGTGAATGGCTTTTACCACAGCCTTTGGAGAGGTTTCACCCGCCTGAACGAGGGTAGTGTATTTCTCTTGGGTCATGGCAAAGAACGCGGGCTGCTGGGCGACAGGAATGCCCATCAGTGTGGCTAGTGACGTGAGATGTTCGCCTTCCCCCTGAGCCATTTCTTGAGATAAATTGTCAAAACTTATAGCCGCAAAGACATTCACCTTTTCTGATGCCCAAACCTGCCCATCATTGGTGCAACCGGAAGTTCCCGAACTGATTCCAAATGTTTGAGATCCAAAGGTGCCATTGGTTGTGGCCATCATGACCTGAGGGGCAATATTGTTTTTACTCACAGAAGTTTCTGCCCATGCCAATCTCCCTAACCCGCAACCTGGACCATCGTTTGGCGGATTTCCTAACGCCATGCCTGACATTCCCATGACCAGAAAAAATGTTGACACCAATGCCCATGGTTTTTTCCCCATGCTTTCCTCCTAGTTTGGTGGTGAGAGATAAAGGAATAGTTTTACGACTTGTGAAGATGATTATAACAAAAGGAAGGCTATTGGAAAGTCAAAATTTACACAAATATGTACATCCCCCCATTGTCGCCTGACGGGAGCCACTGTGGCTAGTTTATTTTGTGTTCAGACTTTAGTGGTTGAATATTCCCTGTTTGCCAATGCAGGAATATCTCGTGATGTGTCAGCCGGAGAATGCTGGCTGGATGTTGATAGGGAAGGGATCCTAGCTGGATTTAGATTCGGACATTTCTCAAGGAGTTGTCTGAGCGTTCGATGGCCGTCTTCGTATCCAGGGTGGAGGGTAATGATTTCTTTCATGGTGACTAAAGCTTTTGGTAGCTGTCCGGTCTCGATCAATAATGCTGCCAACCGTAACCTTCCTTCTAGATTTGCGGGATTCTTATTGACCAGTATTTGCAACGTCTGAATGCCTTCTTGATAGTTGCCTGCACACGCGCAATTGTCGGCATACATGGCATAAAGATGGATATCCAATTCAGAGGCAAAGTGCGGTTGTTTCAACTCGTTCCAGTCCATTGAGACAGGAGGGCTTATTGGACCGATCTTTTGTGCCAGCCGGAACCGGTGGCTGTGAGGGTCAGATGACTCTGTGAATTCGGGATCGGATGATGGGTGGAAACCTAGGCCGTTCCGCCCAAGGCTTTCTTCAATTTCCTGATTGGAATACGACCGTATCCCAATGGTGTCCTCGAGAGGAACGTCTTGAAAATGGCCTATGGGCAGTTGAAAGACCAGATATCCATTAGGAGTCAAGACGCGGTGGATTTCTCTCAGGTAACGTTCAAACACAGGACGAGGCATATGTTGAAATGTGACGTAGGAATAGACTAGATCAAAGGAGGAGTGAGGAAATTCCAGAAGATCCACCCCAGAGGTTTCATATGTGTGGATATGGGGAAAGTCGGCTAACCATTGTTTGCTCTGGGCAATCATTGCAGAGGAGACATCGACACCCACTAAATGATCAAAATGGGAGGCGAGGGCTTTGAGGACTCTGCCAATACCGCATCCGATATCTAAAACCTTCCAGGACGGTAGGTAAGGGACGGGGAGGGTTGCCAGCAAGGCATGGGCAGTGTCTTTTCCTGATTGAGTAAACTTTTCTTCGGTGTGGTACGCCTCGGTGGCAATCCAAAATCTGGCATGGTGTTGGGCTCGTTCGTTCCAGTCATGTTTCATTTTTTCCAGAATGTTCATAGGTCTCCTCATCTCCATCAGTTCGAGATATTGTCCATGGGTCAAGGCTAAATTTTTTCTGTGTGTGCTTGGGTATTTGGATGTATCCGTGCGGGGACCTTTGCTTTTTTAAGAACAAGCCTTCCAGGCTTTATCTTGAGACATAAGCTTGAGCAAGTCCGTTGCCAACTTCGTTGGAAAGGATATTGTCAGCATATTGGGAGCTCAAGTTTCAGATTGTCCTAGGGAAGGTGTTCTTTAGGGAGCGAAGGGGAGGCATTCAATGGGGAGGCGACGATGGGCAAGAGATTCTTGTGGGTGGAAAGGTATGCCGAGTTTCAGGGCTTAATGACTAGGTTGCAGATATGTTCGATCAAACGGTTATTGAAGGTTAGTAGGTCAGGTTTTGTGATAGGGCACCAATAAAAAACAACGGAATTTTCAGGGGAGAGAAGTGTGGGGATTGGAACGAGGAGTGAATAAAGGGGTACTAAACGAACACATCAATTCCAAAGAACAAAGGATCGGTTGGTTTTTCAGACGGAATCCCGTCATCTTCATTTTTTTTCGTTTTTTGGCGGGACGCCGCTTTAATGGCATTGGCTGACACGGCCACCGCCCCATCTTGGGCTGAAGTACCTGCGGGTGCTAGGGCTGCCGCCCGAATTTGCTCGGCTTTTTGTATGGTGGCTTACGGATTACCTGGGACAAGAGAAGTGTCAATACTGACTTCTCCTCCGACAGCATAGAATTTCCCATCAGACCCTCGTTGAAAGGAAAAGCTGGCCCCACTTTTGGCTAGTCCTCCTGATGCTGCTATGTGCGCCTGTTCGTGATTTTTGACTTCACGAGCGCGATTCTGAAGTTCCACGATATCTTTTTTCTGTATGGAGGGAGTTTCTTGGGATTGTTTGGTCGTATTCCCGTCAGAATGGTTTTGGAGGGCTAATGGAGAATTATGGAGTGAAAAGGGTGAGGTGGAAGAGGATTTATTCATTTGGAAAAGCCTGTACACATAAATTTCGGAATTTTTGAGGGATAAATTGACTTATTTTTAACCAATGGGGATGGATTAATCGTATAAATAGAACTTCTAATAAACGTTCTGCGCGGGTGGCGCAGAAATAGTGATGGCAGAAAAATGGTTTGGATATATCATCCTGAAAATGGCAGCGGCCATCCCTTTCCACTCTAATGGCCCCGTCTGATTCGGTTCTTAGGTCAAAAACCTACTGCAACCTGTTCATGCTCAGGTTTTCGAATGAGGAATTGGAGGCGGGAGATTCAAGCGCTTCTTCCTTATTTCACTGCTAAGACAAATGCCTATTGAGAAATTAATGAAAATCAACGCAGATTTGTTCTCCTAGTGCACAAATGGCAGGTTTATTAATTTTGTCTGAGAGTCCAATTGAAGGTCTCAGGTCGAATAGGGCCTCCGTGGCCGTTGTTCCTCCTCTAATCGTTTTGCATTCTTGGGATTAAAGGATTTTTATTTTCTAACAGTGCCGGCGCAATTGTTTGGTAATCTTCTTTGTGTCCAAAACAGGTTTGGCGGGCCATAGAGTCAGAACAGCAAGGAAGATACTTAAACAGACAAGAAGGAGAAGTGTGGTGATGGTGTCTGGTCGCTGGATCTGTGCGAAATATAAGGCTTGCGCATTCGCCAGGACCTTGTCAGCAGCAGATACCCCGCCCAAGAGTATCATGGTCATGAGGGACCCAATAATCATTCCTCCGAATATTTTCAGCATGAGATCACTCCTTTTGTTGAAGACGAAGGTCAACGAGAAAAATTTTCGATTTCTTAGGTCAACCACTTTCCAAGACGGGGAGAGGATTTTTGTCGGGAAATAAATCCATCACCCTAGTGAAGAGATATAGAGAAAAAGGTTAATGGGTAAATACCGCTAAAGGATTGGCAGTCGAGCACTGATTAGGAAATGCTATAGATGTAGATAAGGAGAGTTTTTTCTGATATGAAGGTTTAGGGGAGAATGCCGTTTGAAGGAGAAGAGCAGGATGGCTAAGCCCGGACTTACTGGTCCAACGCGAGCTGAACCATAGACAGGAATTGGCTAAAATTACAGGGTTTATCTAAAATAGCAAAGACTCCCGCCTGACGCGCACGATGTTTATCCTGTTCTTTCAGATGGCCACTAAGCAAGATGACGGGGGCTTGGATGGGATCTTTCTCTTGCAGTTTGATTTGGTCAATGAAATCTAGTCCTGCCAGAACCGGCATTTGATTGTCGGAGATGATCAAGTCAGCCCGGTGGGTGGATAACCACGCAATGGCTTCTGATCCATTGCTGGCCTCAATACATTCTAATTGTTGGGATTCCAGGACCAGGCGAAGCGCTTTCCGAGCATTGAGATCATCATCTACCAGAAGGACCTTTTTCATGTTCTTGTTCGCTTATTTAACCCGTTCTTAAATCTTGAGCTATCAACATATTATTCTAAATGATCAGAACGACACATTGTCCACCCCCCGAAGAAACTAGCCGTTTTTTACGAAAGCTCCAGAGTCCATCCTCCCCAGGATTACTATAAAACCGAATTTTGGATTTTTCGTTATTGAGAAGAAAGAGGGATAGCCGTATAGCCTTTAGACTCCAGGCACCCTTCTAAGGAATAAATATCCTTGTCCCTTTGAGTGCTTCCTGTTGAGAGCAAGGCTTCTTCGCAATCCGATTTATCACGGGTGAAGGTTTCCTGGGAAGTGCCAGACTTGTACCACTTCACCGGGTCTGAAACACAACTCACGCCCGAAAGTATTGTCATGAAGCCTATGAGCAGATTTATTTTGATTTTCTTCATTTTTTTGCCTCGTTGAGAAAAAGAAGGCGAATTGTAATAACTTTATCTCGAGTATTCAATCAGGCGCATTGAATATGGAAAAATTCTGATTTAGGCGGAGCATTGACTGGAAATCTGAGAGAATAATGACTAGGACGACCAGGAAAAATTGGTGGAGATTAGGTATTCGGATCAATTTGGACAAGAGCCCAGGAGGACCAAAAATGCACATTGGGGGTCGGGTCTGTTTCCATGGCTTGTTTCAGTGCAGACACATCCGCGCTGGTTCCCAATTTGCCTAAACGAAACGCGGCTTCCGATCGCACACCCACGCTTGGGTCTTGGAGAAGATGGGTGCGTAAGAACGGGAGTCCTCTGGGATCGCCTAATTCACCGAGCCCTGCAATTGCCGATTGACGTGTGAGAGAATCTGGACTTTCCAGAGCTTGGAGGTAAACCGAATAGGAAAAGGGAAATTCAAAGTGAGCAAGAGATTGGATAATGGTTCTTTGGGTGTCAATTGTGGAAATAGCGTAGGCCTCGGTTAATACCTGCAATAATTCCTCATGCACCGCTGTCCGACCTAAGGCCAATACCACAGCTTTTTTGACTGAATCGGAGGGATCCGTAAGGTGCTGAACCAATGCAACTAGAGACTGTTCTGATAAGGATTCGGCCATCATTCCCAAGGCCCATGCGCTTGATTGTCGAACCTGGTCATCTGGGTCCGACAATGCGAGAACAAGGGCTGGTATGCTCTGAGGATCACCAATTTTCCCAAGTGATAAGGCTGAGGTCCGTCGAGTATCAGGCTGAGTATCGTTTAGAAGTGGAATAAGTCGTTCAGTAACGGTTTCGGGTGGTTCAGGTGGGGATTCAATGACACACCCAAGGAGTCCAAAGAAACCAATGGCTCCGATAAGGGTAGCACGACTGGTAGGGAATGGTAGCAAGAAAGGTTTATGCAGATCCGGAACGTTCTTTGGGGGTCAGAGGCTCTTTGGCTACTTCGATGGAGTCTTGCATCTCTTTTTCAGCAGACTCCAGTTCGGCTTGAATGGTACGCATTTGAGGATCGATCGAATTTTTAATATCCGCTGCGGCATCCCGGAAGGTGCGTACGGCACTTCCAAGACCTTCTCCCAAGGATTGCATATCTCGTGGAGCTAATCCGGATTGCTGGGAAGTCTGGGCTTTCATTGCAGCTTGTTGGGCTTGGACACGGGCCACCGCCTGTTTATTTACAACAGCGGCAGGTCGCTTCAGCACGGGCTTTGCTTGGGCCCCAGCAGGAAGAGCGGGGTATTGCCTTGAAGCCATAGGGGCGGGTTGCGCTTGCCTATCCTCCATGGACATCGGCGGGGGTGCAGAAGGGGCCGTCGTGGTTTGAGGAGAATTAGAAGACCCAGTAGATTTAGCTGAAGGCTGGACCACCTGAGGCCCTGCTCCCTGGTAAAGTAACGCTGCAGTGGTTCCCGGCGTTTGTTCGGGGCCAGGCTGGAATGGTTGATTTGTCGGGGTGCCTACGGGGGTAGTCGGTTGGGATTGAGCCTGTACTGGTTCCGGGAGTGCAGATGGTAGTGGCTCATTGGGGTCCACAGGTTGGGGGATATCAGCGACTTCTTTTTTAAAGCCTTTTAGGGCTTTCCCCACACCTTCCCCGATTTGCGGGAGCCGACCTGCCCCGAAAATAATCAGAATGATCACCAGAATGATCATGAGTTCAGAGAACCCCATGGTTCCGAACATAGAGAAACCCCTTTCCCTTCAGCTCACTGTGAAAATACTCAACTGAAAAGACTCTATCTTTCAAGATTGACGAGTGTCAACCTAAATGCGGTAGGCTTGAAACGCTATGCTCAAGCCAAATTTTTGCCTATTCTTCATTTTGTGTTATGCCTTTTAACGAAGCGAGTAGATCCGGGATGTCATTACTCTCACCGCCTCAAATTCCCCTATTTCGGATTACGCTGTTTTACGGCCCTGAAGCCGTTGAAGGTGCCTCAGATTCAGTGCACTGTGTGTTTAATGTCAAAAAACGCAGCTGGAAAGGCGGGGTGCAAGTCGAGGTGGTCATGAAGAAGAACCAAATAGCCAAGCTTGAAAGAATTATTCAGCATTCGTCCTGGTTGGAAGTCGTTCTAGAGGGCGTCCCGGTGGAGGACCAGGAAGGCTATCGGGAAAAAAGTCATGATTTATTGGTACAATTGTTGTGTTTTCACAAGCTCCATGCCTTTATTCATCAAGGAATCAAGCAGGAGAATATCCAGGTTCCCGGAGATGCCCTCATTGCTGAGACTGATGAAGTGGTTGAGCGGGAGTCCGAGGAAATCAAGAGGCAGATTTTTATCGAGTTGGATCTGGTTGAAACAGAAGAGGGTCCTCAGTCACTATGAAAGTATCAAATTTGCTATAATATTCTATTTTGTCTTTAAAAAAACAGAAGACTAACGAATCATTCAGGTTTAGAATAATGGCGAGTAGGTCCTAAAAATTAAACAGGGAGGAGTATTCCTTATGCGGCAATCTAAGGGTATTTGGGGAGATGTGCTTAAACGAGTAATCGGGGTATGCGTGTTGTTGGCTTTTTCACTGGTCGTAGGCCTTGGTGCCACGGGGGTGAGTCTGGCTGCAGAGCAAGAATTATCAAGTCCAAGCAATGAAGCGGCCCTCGGGATTGGGAGTGCATTGCTGACCCTGGTCTATTTCCCGACAAAATTGGCCTATGTCATTCTAGGCGGCATTATAGGAACCTTTACCTATGGATTGACTGGAGGCAACCTAGAAACGGCACAAGCAGTATGGGAACCGAGTTTCTACGGTACGTATGTCATCACTCCCGATCATCTAAAGGGGAATGAACCGGTTCGATTCATTGGGGTCTCCGCATACGAGGATCAAGCGCTTTAGACCGAAAGATCATATACCCGCCTGAGTTGAAATGACTGGCATGGTCAAACCAATCATTGGGATCACACCAGATTTTAACCCTGGAAATCGGAAGGATATGGGGGGGAAAGAACCCACCTATTTTTTGCGGGCCAGGTACCTTCAGGCAATTCAGGACGCCGGGGGAGTGCCCATCGTGCTTCCCCTGGTCCGTGGTCTAGCCAAGCAGAAATATCTTTTACAACGGCTGGACGGCCTTCTGGTGACCGGGAGCGGATCGGATTTAGCCCCTGAGTTGTATGGAGAGAAGCAGCGGTATCCTTTTCAGCGAATGAGCGAAGAGCGCGCTCAACTTGAGCTCGGACTATCCAAGTTAGCCTTTCGTCAGGGGTTGCCGACGCTGGGCATTTGCGGGGGTATGCAATCCATGAACGTGGCCTTGGGAGGAACCTTGGTACAGGATATTTCCTCCCAATTGTCGACGAAAATTGAACATCGTCCCACCAAATCGGCAACTAAAACAGCGCATCTGATTGACATTGAACCCAACAGCTTACTTCAGCGCATCGCGAGGCGGTTAAGTATTGCGGTCAATAGTTCCCACCACCAATCTATTAAATCTGTTCCGTCCTCCTTTCAAGTCACTGGGATTGCTCCGGATGGAGTCATTGAAGCGATTGAAGCCTCTCGTCATCCATTCTGGCTTGGGGTCCAATGGCATCCTGAGTTTTTATACCGGCAAGATGCGATTCAGAAACGTCTATTTACCGCGTTGATCCAATCCGCCAGACAGTTTGCCGCCAGCCGAACATAGCCTCCAGACCATTTTGGTTTGATTCCCACAAAGTCTTTACGAAAGAGAATCCTTAGTACGCGGAGGAAGAAGAGGGGGGGGCTTACTTAGTCGCGTCTTCAGCTTCGGGAGCTGGTTGTGGTGGATCCGGCGGAGCCGATGATTTAGGTAAAGGGGTCTTAGTGTCTGTGTCTGGTGCGGCCTCGGTCTTAGCTGCAGGAGGAGTGGCAGGTTTGGGAGGAGGGGCGGGTTTGGGTTTTTCGGGCTTGATGCCACCTTCCCAATGAGGGCCGGTATACATATCGTCGGCTAAGTCCGTTTCTTTCCACTTGGCTTCAAAGTCTGCGGCGGCTTTATTGGGGGTATCTCCAGTTCCAACAGTTTGATTCCATGGATAGATGCGAGGAGAAATGTGGCAGGTGGAATCCTCCTGGCACATATACAGTGCAATCGGATTTCCTCGATAAGGGCCCATGATAATATGGACCGTGCCGACTAATTCAGGAAGAGACTCCATGATGACCAACACAACAGATTGTCGTCTAAAAAGGAGGCTATACTGCCATAGCCCTCGGCGGTATGCAATATGAACCGAAGAAGTTCATCAGCATTTTTGACAATAATTTGATTGAGGGAAGGGGATGAGAAACAGGATTTTCCTGGAATTCGGAAGGGCTATTTGTTGAACGCAGGCTCTACGGGGAGTTCGGATTTTCGGTGAAGATATAATGCGATCATGAGGACTAAAATCACAACGACATGCAAGGACATATCCATAAGGTAATGACGAAAGATCTCCTCAGGGACGGAATCCTGGTGCGAGAATTCAGCTCCAGCGGTAAGAATTCTTCGGACGGATGCGATGATCCCTACATGGAGGAAGGGTTCGAGGCGAATACGGTCGTTTTGCAAGAAGCCTAAGACCGTGCGAAACAACTCCAAAAGAATGATGACGAACAACAGGTCATTCAGTAAGGTGATGGTGGCTGGCAAAAACCCGGTCTGTACCGATTGAGCATAGGCTACCCAACTATAACCGAACACCAACATGCCCACGAGGAGAAAACTCAAGCAGGCCGTGATATAGCCCCACCGGTCGAGGAACTGCATCCATTTGACCCATTGTTTGATCGATTCTGGTGTCCACCCTAACATGTCGAATTTGTCCTATTAGGCGGTTCCTTGATGGGGGGTGTTGGGGGTGTGCTGCCCGGGGTCTTCTCCCCGCATCTGACCAAACTCTAAACTCTGAATCGCACTTGCCCCAAACGAATGACCGCAACAGATGACTTCCTGAAAGCCCTCACCTCCCGCCATCACCATTAGTCGAAGTCCACAAGAATCAGTTGCAACTATTTTTTCATTGAGTGGCATGCCGACTGCCAAGGTCCCTGCCCGGCGGCCGCGCTCTTGATTAAAAGAGGGAACCACGTCTTCCTGAGTCAGGTCGTGCCCGCAACACCGGATTTTTTCAAACCCTTCGCCTCCGCTCATTACTTTGAGTACCAGGCCGCAAGAATCCGGATACCGTTTGCGTTCGTCGATAATGTCCCCTTTTTTTAATGCCATGGCCATGCTCCTTGCTCCCGAAATGAATCATGAAATTCTGTCATCAACGATAGGAATAGCTGATTGGGTGTGCCGGTTTATACAGCAAGGTTGTTAGCTAAACAAATCTTTGTAGGGAATGTCCAGAATTGGGCTATGGCTCTCTTTTATCAGTTGGCAGGTGAGCGATAGTAGCTGGTATCCATAAAGTAGCCCACAAGGAGATGAGGCCTGGACCCCTGGGGGTACGGATGGTAATCCGTCCTATCTTTCTGTGCATTCAAGTCAAGGTGCGAAATTGGTCTTGGATCTGTACTAACACGTGGTGATGCGCAGAAATGCCAACGGTATCAGGGATGGAGAGAATGTCGATAGGGTGATAGGGAGAGACAAATTGCTGTTTGACGGAGGCGATGCGGGCCAAGCTAGTCTCAAGACGGCATCGATCCAGTACATGAGATTCAACTGCACTACAAACGGCTTTAATAGCATCGGTCGCGAGCCCACGGGTTTTGCACACCAATAACATATCCACTCCGGCTTGCAACGAGCGTACAGCAGCCTCGCCGACTGCCGAATGGTTCACAATGGCGCCCATCTCCAAGTCGTCACTCAAAATGACACCGGAAAATCCCATTTGCCTCCGAAGCATGTCTGTCAAAATAATGGAAGAGAGGGTTGCGGGATTTGTGGGGTCCAGGGCTGGATAGTGGACGTGGGCCGTCATCATGGCCTGAAGACCATGAGCAATGGCGTATCGAAAAGGTTTGAGCTCCACACTCTCCAGTCGCTCCCGGGTGGCGTGGACCACCGGCAGTTCCACATGTGAATCGGTACTGGTATCGCCATGACCAGGAAAATGTTTTCCACAGGCCAATACGCGATGATCGTGCAGGCCCGCGAGAGTGGCCGCTCCCATGAGGCACACCTGTTCCGGCTCGGTCCCAAAGGCTCGATCCCCGATTATAGGATTGGAGGGATTCGTATGGATGTCCAGAACCGGCGCCATATTCATATTAATCCCTACGGCGCGTAACTCCTTGGCAGTGATGGCTGCGGCTTGGTAGGCAAGTTCCGTGGATCCCGAGTGGGCGACAGTCGATGCAGGAGGAAAGATGGTAAAGCCTGAAGGAAGGCGGGAGACGCGCCCGCCTTCTTGATCGATGCCGATGAGCAGCGGGATGTCACCGGCCAATGCTTGGAGGTCGTTTGTGAGGTGTGCAATTTGAGCAGGGTCAATCAAGTTTCGGGAAAAAAGAATGATCCCTCCTGGCCGGAATTCCTGCATCCAGGCTCGAAGGTCCGGAGTGACCTCCGTCCCTTCGAACCCGATCATACACAATTGTCCTACGAGTTCAGCGAGAGTCATCGCGTGTGGCGCCGTTTAGCGGTTGGCATGATTCAGTAAATACTGAATGAGCAACCGGGTCCCGATACCTGTGGGACCTTTAGGAATATACGGCCTTTCTGTTGTACCCCAATCGGTGCTGGCAATGTCCAAATGGACCCAGGGATGGTCTCCGACGAATTTTGATAAGAAAATTGCCGCGGTAATCATTCCGCCTCCGCGTCCACCGATATTCCGCATGTCCGCCACGTCACTTTTTAGCTGCTCGAAATATTCATCCCATAGGGGCATTTCCCATACCCGTTCCCCGGCATGATTGCCAGCCTTTTTGAGGTCGGCTTTCATGGTGTCGTCATTACCCAACATGCCAATGGCGAATTGTCCCAACGCGACCGCAGCCGCACCGGTCAGTGTGGCGATGTCAATCACGCAGGCGGGTTTGAGTCGTGAGGCATAGGCCAAGCCATCAGCGAGAATCAATCGACCTTCCGCATCGGTATTTTGGACTTCCACCGTTTTTCCAGAGAGCATGGTAAGGATATCGCCGGGTTTGGTGGCCCGCCCTCCCGGCATGTTTTCCGTCACAGGCAAGAGGCCGATCGCATTCACGGGGAGCTTGAGCCGTGAGGCGGATCGAATCGTCGCCAGGACTTCAGCGCCACCGGTCATGTCGGCCTTCATCTGTTCCATATTTTCTGATGGTTTCAGGGAGATCCCACCGCTATCAAATGTCACCGTTTTGCCGACAAAAACAATGGGCTTTTGTGTGCGAGGTCCACCCATATATTCCAGAATGATGAATTGGGGCGGTTCGATGCTGCCTCGAGAGACTCCCAATAAGCCGCCCATGCCGAGTTTTTCCTGCTGTTTGCGGTCCAAGACTTTGAGCCGGACTTTGGATTCCCTGGCAATTTTTTTGGCTTCGGTCACGACGCGGGAAGGCGTCATCACGTTCGCGGGATGGTTACACAAATCCCGGACGAAACAGGTGGCTTCACCAAGGATTTGCCCACGCTTGGCGCCATCTTTGGCCTCATTCAGGTGAGCGTTGGAGGTGGTGAGGATGGTGCAGGATTGCAAGGAGTGGTTGTCGTCCGTGCGGTCCGTGCGGTACTCATTAAACCGATATTCCCCAAGAACCAACCCTTCCACCATGGCTTGAGCCACGTCATCCATAGGGCCGGTGCCCTTTGGTACGTCCGGCATCACGCAAACAATCCCTTTGGCTTTGGCGGTACGAGCGCGTTTGGCAGCCGTTCCCATCGCTTGACGAATGCGTTCCAAGGTCACCGTCTCCCGTGTTCCCATACCGACAAGAAGGACGCGTTTTGCCGGTAATTTTCCATCGATATGCAGTAAGGCGGTGTTATTCGGTTTGCCGGAAAATTCTCCACTTTTGCGCAAGGTGCTCAATTGTCCACCGAGTTTCTGGTCGACCGGCTGGACAGCTTTGCTCCAGGTTTTGTCTTGTTCATATTCCAAACAGACCAACACGTCCGTTGTTGCCGCGGTGGCTTCACCACTCTTCACAAGAATATTCATACGCCTCCTCAATATATAAATCGCCCCTACCGTAAAACGACCCTCTTCCCGTTGCGTTACACGCCGCGGGTTTGAGGATCCCAGATCACTTTATGCAATTGGAGTTGAAAACGAACAGGCAGTCGATCTTCCAGAATCCATTCAGCCAGGGATTGCAAATGGAGGACTCCAAAGACGGGACTCATATGGACGGGACAGCGGTCTCCCAATGAATACTGCTTCACGATATCACGCGCCCACTCGTAATCGGCCCGGTCCTTCAAGACAAACTTCACTTCGTCTTTTCCGGACAAATGCGTCAGGGTATCCCACCGCATCCGGTCCGTCATGCCACTACCCGGGCATTTCACATCCAAAATAATCGAAACCCGCTCATCCACGTTGGCAATATCAAACGCTCCGCTGGTTTCCAGCATCACCTGAAATCCGGCCTCACATAATTGTGTTAACAATACCAGAGAGCCGGGTTGATGCAATGGTTCACCACCGGTCACCTCGACGAGCGGGCAACCATATGATTGCACCTGCGCCAAAATTGCCTCCATCGGCATGGTGCCTCCACCATGAAAGGCATACTCCGTGTCACACCAGGTGCAGCGAAGCGGACACCCCGTTAACCGGACAAATACGCACGGTTGTCCCACACGGGTGGATTCCCCCTGAAGGCTGTGAAAAATTTCGGTGATCTTTAAAAAAGGCAAAGTGGTCATAAGAACCTTCGACTCCCCGCACGCATCAGATGACATTGTACTCAAAGTGTGGGGTGAGGGGGAGGGGATAGGACAAATGTGCACAAATGGCTGTCCGAGATGAAATGTCGTCCTAAGGGTAGGTCGGGTTGAGTTGGGTTTTTCGATCAAGTGAGGCACATAAGTCGGACTCTTGAATGCAAAGGATGGGAAAAGCTGTCAATGTGGCGCAAGCAAGTCGGGCATTGTCATCTCAGATGGCCGGCTTCTAAGCCCATTGTGTAATTGGCCAGCCTCGTTGGCGGGCAATGCGGGCCATGCCACGAATGGGATTCACCACAAAGGGATGGCCAACCATCTGGAGTGCATGGAAATCTCCGGGGCTATCACCATAGCCATAGCTACGGCTCAAGTCCAGATTGAAACGGGTGGCCAGGCGCTCCACATAGCGGCCTTTCCCCTCGCCATAGGGCAATGGGGCAAACACCTTCCCCGTATAGAGCCCTGCCTGGGATTCCGGTCTCGCGCCAAAAACCAATGAGACTCCAAGCGCCGCCGCGAGTGGTTTCACCAGAAACTCAGGTGATCCGCTAACGAAGGCCACGACATGTCCCGCATCCTGATGGCGGGATAAACGATTCAAAGCCCTCGCGGAGACCCGTGGGACAACATATAACTCCACGTACTCGTTGGCCAATTGTTCAATGAGGGAGACATCATGCCCCATCAGGTAGAGCTTCCTCCGTCGCAGAGGGTTGAGCGAAATGGGCGGCATCTGCCGAATGGCATATTCCAGGCTGTGCCAGAGTTCCGGCCAACCCATAACACCGTCTTGCCAGAGATACCGGAAAAACCCGATTTCAATCGATGTGCCGGGAATCAATGTGTTATCCACGTCGAAAAAGGCACCGATCCAGTGCTGGGAATGAGTCAGGGGTGCGGGCGAAGTGGTCGAGCGGGTCATGGTGAGCTATATTCCGAAAGGTCAGGTGATCAATGAATGGTCGGGATTCTACTCCGCGCTCCACGCGTTGACAAGGACATCAAGAGGTTTCATAATCTGCCTACTTCGTGCCGAAGTGGTGGAATGGCAGACACGCACGTTTGAGGGGCGTGTGGGGAAACCCATGCGGGTTCAAGTCCCGCCTTCGGCACCAATAATCCTACCGACCTCTAAATCGTGGCTATTGTCAGTCGTATACTCACAAGAATTATGTGCCGGAACTCGAACCGGTGGGTCCTGAGACGAGTCTTCCCCCTTGATGGGTTCACACTGGAGAGCCTAGCGGAGACACGAGGCGGTGGGCCTCCTTGTGAGGGAAGGAGCCAGGTTTCCGCTCCTTCGACTTCAAGTCAGGTCTCCGGCAACGATCCTTTCCCCCCTATTACCTGATCGACTTTGCTCAGGCATCCCACTGTCACTTCTAATTTCTGGGGATAAAAGTTTTATCAACGAATATTGGCTTTCTGGTAATCCCTTCTTATTGAAACCGAGAAAGTTCGAAAATATTGTCGGTGGGATTGTGTCCAATGTTCCTGTTTCCGGACTTCTTAGACGGATTGTGGTTATTTCTATGCTTAGGAAAAGGCAAATTATGAGACATATTCAATTGGCTTGAAGGTCATTCATGAAACGCGGGTGGTATTCAGGGCGAGTGTTTCCCAGGCTGGTGCAATGGAGCATGGGGCAAGCGGGTTTTACCCCCTTGCGGCATTCTTTGGTCGCGAAGGCATCAGGGGTGGTTTTGGAGATCGGGTTTGGGACTGGAGCAAATTTTATATTCTATCCTTCTCAGATCTATTCTTTAACGGCTATTGATCCTAATCCCGGGATGATCCCCTTAGCCCGCTCGCTTCAGGTGGAGGCAGTGATTCCCGTTCATCTGGCCCTGGCACGGGCGGAAGCTCTTCCCTTTCCCTCTGCTTCCTTCGATACCGTTGTGAGCACGATGACCTTATGCAGTGTTCCCCTTCCTTCCATGGCTCTGCAGGAATTGTTTCGGGTCGTGAGGCCTGGAGGACGGTTCTTATTTTTAGAGCACGGGCAAAGTCCGGATCGCTCGGTTCGTCGATGGCAGGATGGTCTCACGCCGGTGTGGAAGCATCTTGGCGATGGCTGTCATTTAAACCGTCCAATGGTTCAAATGATTCAGGCGCAGGGTTGGACGGTCACCGCAGTCGAAAACTTTTATCTTCCCGGCGTTCCGAAGGCTTTTGGCTATTTTTCTCAGGGGATCGCGGTGAAGGCCTGATCCTCCCTGTACGCCCTTCCATTTTTCTTGATTTCTTAATACATTGAAGTTGGTGTTCACGAGGGTTTCGTCAGTCTTTCGGAACCGTTCCAATCTCTGCATGCTGAGAGTGTCTTGATGAAAAATCGACGGGTACCTGGCGGTTTAATGGTCTGTGCCGCCATTGTGGGACTTATCCTTTTAAAGGGGTTTCTTGGCGTTTCTCCCTCCTATGCCCAGGTGACTGGTGCCTCCCCAGCGGACTCATCTCCCAATCAGGATTCCGCGGAAGCGCATTTACAGTTAGGGATTGATTTTTTTCTCACGGATGAACTGGATGTGGCGATTGATGAGTTTCGGGAGACCGCTCGTCAACGGCCTGGCTATGCTGAGGCCTATCATAATCTTGGGGTGGCCCTAGCCAAAACGGGGGATTTAACCGGGGCCATTGCGGCCTGGTCGCAAGCGGAACGGTTAGATGTTCAAACGGCCTCATTGCGGTATCACCTGTCAGCCCTGGTTTCGTATAACTATGGCATCTCCCTGGTGCGAGATGGCCGGTACGCGCAGGCCATGGCGCAATGGGGGGCGGCGCTTCGCATTCAACCTAATTTTCCCGAGGCTCATTATGCGTTGGGATTGGGATTTTTAGCTTCGGGCGATCCTGTGCAAGCTGTGGCCCATTTTCAAGCGACGCTTCGAGAGGCCTCTCATTGGGCGCATGGCTATGAAGCCTTGGGATTGGCCTATTTTGCATCACATGAAAATGTGCTGGCCGAGCAGGCCTGGAGTCAGGCTCTGGCCTTCGAGCCCGATCTCCCCAAGGTCCATGCCAATTTGGGATTACTCCGTTTGCAGGAGGGAAATTATCAAGAGGCAATCGGACATTCACGGTACGCATTGACACGTCAACCTGACCTTGTGGCAGCGCATTACAATATCGGTGTGGCGTTGCTTGCGAAGGGAGACGAGTCAGCCAGTGTTCCATCATTGGAAATGGCCCTTTCTCTCGATCCCCGATTCACATCAGCCAGATTGCTGCTTGGTGTCGTGTGGAGTCGGATGGGGAATTGGGCGCAGGCCGCCTCGCTCTGGCGAGAGGCATTACGCCAGGATCCCTTTGCCAAAGATGGGGTGTGGCTCCATTACAATTTGGGAGTCGCCATGGCGGCCATGGGATTGGTCGACGAGGCGGCGGTTGAATTTGATGTGGTGACCGGTCAACGTCCTGAATGGGCTCCGGGGTGGTCTCAGTTGGGTTCGACGCTTATGGCGACCCGGCAATGGGAAAAGGCCGTGGTCGCCCTGGAATCCGCTGCTCGATTGCAACCGGCTTGGCCACACCTCCATTTTGCCATTGGCAAAGCCCAGGCTGAAGAGGGAATGTTCTCTCAGGCTGCTGCAGCCTTTCACCGTGCGGTTGAGTTGGAGCCTCGTTTTGTCGAGGCATGGTTTCATTTGGGTGTGGTGCTTCGTGCCCAGAACCGGACCGGTGAAGCGGTCGAGCCGCTTCGTCAAGCGGCGGAAGGCGGATCTGGCGAAGCCCAAAGTCTGTTGGCTTCGATGTATGCCAATGGCAGTGGCGTGGATCGCAACATATCCTTAGCCATGTTGTGGTGGTTTCGGAGTAGTCAGGCGTCGATGCCGGATTCGCTCATGCAGACGGCAAAAGAACAGCTCTCGCAATTTCGTCGCGGCCTTCATCGACACCTCTTTTCGGCCAATGACCGGCAGGAGGTGTTAACCGGCTTTGGTCTCATTCGAGAAGATCTTCACCGTTTCGCTCCTCCCCACCGCCTGCCCACTCAGGTGGCCAATGATGAAGTGACCTGGGACCACCTGATCCCGACTGAGCCGGTTGTCGCATGGATGATCGGCCGGGCCTTGGCCTGGGATCAGTCTGCCCAGCACACACTTCATGCCTGGTATGTGAATGGAGAGCGTGGTCGGTTGATTCCAGCAGATCCTCAGATCCGAAATTATTTTCTGCAAACGGCGGAAGAAGGGGATCCCTTATCCTGTCAGGTCGTTCGAACCTTTGCTGCCGGTTCGGCCGAGCACGTTCCTGCAGACTGGCAATTGGCGACAAAGGGGTGTCCGGACCAGCCACAAATGCCGGGATTGTAATTTCGATACAAGGTTTCATGTATGTAAGGGGGAATTTCCTTAATCTTCAATGAGTACGATATCAATGACGGATCGCTCGAGGACCATGGCGTTGGCCCTCGCTTTTTCACTCTTGAGCACGGGGATGGCCTTTAGCATCTCCTCCATTTTTCCCCAGGGAGAACGATGGTTGACCGATTGGCAACTGACTCACATGGCTCCTCTACCTGTCGACCCTTCCCTGGTATTGGTGACGGTCAGGGAAAGCATGAGTCCTGCGTTGTGTGGGGAAGGACGATGGAATCTTTCCGTGTTGGAGTCCACACTGCTGGCCCTTCATGAGGCTGGCGCCGCTGTCATCGTTCCCTCAATTGATGTGACATCCCCGGTAGCTTCTGAATGCGGAGGTTTGGCGGGACTGGTTCGACTGGCTGAAGTGACCAAGCGAGTCGGGCCTGTGGTCTATCCAGACTCGATTCCTCCCGCCTTGGCGGATGCGGCAACTGCCTTAGGGACGCTGGACTTGATCCCTGATGAGGATGGGATGTTTAGGCGTGTGAAGTCCGCTGCTCTCTCTGCTGATTCATCGCCGCATCCTCCGATCGGTCTATTAATCGCCTCGTTCGTGTCGAATGAGGCAATGACTCTCAATCCTGGGGTCACCGACAATCAGCTTCGGTTCGTTGGGCGCTGGAAGAATCCTCCATTTCCTACCCATGTCTTTTCCGACGTATGGAACATTATCCAGAGTAAAGATCGCGATCAATTAAGGAAGTTGTTTCAGGGAAAAGCGGTGATCCTTTTTTCACTTGTGTCAAAGAAACCAGCGTTTCCGATTCCGTGGGAATCGGCTGTGCCGGGAGAATTTCTTCATGCCCTATTGAGCAATGCCATACTAACCAATGGATGGGTCTTCACGACTCCTGTATGGGTCGCTTTTCTTGTGACAGTGAGTGTAAGCCTGTTCTTCACCTGTTTCCTTCTTTGGGGAATTCCGTTAACCCGCCTTGGGATGATGGGACTAGCCGGTATTTTTCTTGCCGGGCTTGCTCTGCTATGGGGATTTTACAGTGGTTGGGTGTGGCCGATCTTGAGTACAGGTTTGGCTGTAGGAATGGCCATAGGGGGAACGCTGGCTTGGCGGATGTCCAGGTCCCGGTCAATTATTCAAGGGCGGATCACTCATGGGAAACAGCAGCGACAACAATTGGAAACAGAGCTGGCAGAGAGACAGCAGCATGTCCGGGAACTCGAGACCCACTTACATGTGGCACAAGATCATGCACACCAGTCGGCGACGGTTATTGAAGGCTTAGAAGCTCTGCAAGGGGGAGCGTCTCGCCAATTGGAGATTGCTCAATCCGAGATCGAAGAAACCCGGCGCCAGATTGACCGTTTGGAGGTGGAATTGGAGGATCTCCGGCAGCAGATGCCGGCCATGCAGCATGCCGGGCATCAGATGCCCGAAGCCCGCGAGAATCAGGCATTACTTCAGGAATGTGAGTCGCTGCATATTCTGACCCGTGCTCCTTCGGTTCTTCGCCTGTTTCAGGATCTAAAAAAAGCGTCGGGGATCCGGAGCCCCATTCTTCTATTGGGAGAAACGGGTACGGGAAAAGAGGTGTTTGCCCGAGCGGCACATGCGTTGAGTCCACGGCATCAGGGGCCATTTGTGTCGGTGAATATGGCAGCTATCCGGTCAGAGTTATTTGAAGGGGAACTCTTCGGCCATGTGAAGGGAGCCTTTACCGGAGCGGTGGGCCGTGAGGGGTATATCGAAACGGCGAATGGCGGAACGCTTTTTCTGGATGAAGTCGGCGAACTCCCATCCGATTTGCAATCAAAGTTGCTTCGGTTTTTGGAGGACGGGTCATTTCACCGGGTCGGAGAAAGTCGACTGACCCAGGTGGATGTGCGAATTATCGCGGCGACAAATTGCAACCTTCAACAGGATGTAGAGGCAGGCCGATACCGGGAAGATTTATATTATCGGTTACGGAGTATTGTGTTGACTCTGCCTCCTCTACGGGAACGAGGAGAGGAAGACTGTCTGCTGTTGGCTCAATCCTTCCTGCAGCATTTTTCCCGGCAACAGGATCGAATGGATCTGGCGTTCACGCAAGGTGCGCTGGAGGCGATCATGGCCTATCGATGGCCGGGCAATATTCGAGAGCTTCGACAAACCGTGGCCCAAGCCGTGGCGTTGGCCAACGGGTCCCTCATTACCGAAGAGGACTTGCATCTGAGTAGCCCGGTCAAGCCCTACGTGAAGGGTGAGGGACACGGTTTGGTGGAACTGGGACGATTAGAAGATGACATGGTGTTGGAATGCCTGCGACGTCATGGATTCGATATGCAGGCGTCAGCTAGGGCTTTAGGGTGGGATCGCAGCACCGTCACCCAACGTTTGAAAGGTCTCGGATTTCAAGCATTAGTCGACTATCACGGGAATCTAGAAGCTGCGGCGCAGGCGCTGGCAGGGGATGAGACTTTGACACGAATGGTAGAAAGACGATTGCGCGAGTATTCCAAAAATTTACTCCCTTCCTCCAAGCACTATTCGTCGGTTGACGTCGCGATTGCCGACTGCCGAAAACGGTTTCGCAATCTTCCGGAGCGTCATTTTCCGGCAGTCGAGCAGTTAGTGCGTCAGCGTTTTATTATGCCGGAACAAATTTCAATGCCGCGGAATTAATGCAATACCGTAATCCAGTCGGCTGTGGGCCATCGTCAAAGATGTGTCCCTGGTGGCCGCCGCAGCGGGCACAGTGAACTTCCGTCCGGGGATAAATAATTTTCCAATCAGTCCGGGTTTCGACCACTTTTTCCGAAATCGGTTGCCAAAAACTGGGCCATCCGGTTCCACTGTCGAATTTTGTGTCGGAAGAAAAGAGTGGCAGTTCGCATCCCGCACATTGGTAAATGCCTTTGGCTTTACTTTGATGATATTCATTGGTAAAGGGCGGTTCTGTGTCTTCATGGCGTAAGACCTGATATTGCATGGGGGTTAAGAGCGCCTTCCACTCTTCATCCGTTTTCGTTATTTTGGTGATGGCTGACTCCCCGGTTAAAGGATTGGGAGCGGCCAAAGCCATACCCAGGGTTTTAGCGAGAACTCCAAAGCCCAATGCCACGCCGATTTTCATAAGATTTCTCCTGTTTACATTCATGTTTATGGACATCCGGCATCCCTCCTCTGAGTTGAGACGGTGGAAAATTTCTCGTGTTCCGTCCAACCTGATATACTGTATCAGTCTTGCAAAGAGAAAAAAAATTACAGAGTTGGTGATGAGGCCTTTGACTGAAAGAAGGAAAATTTTTACACTAAAGAAAA
>CABVRQ010000020.1:53776-55281 GCA_902500695.1 uncultured Nitrospira sp.
AAAGAAAAGGAGGGTTGACTCAGGATTGCGGCATCGGACAAACAGGCCGGAACGTGTTGGGTGCTTCACAGATTCAACGAACTGCCAAAGAAGGAGAGTCTATGGATGAACACACGCTTGATCTAAAAATTGAGAGCCGGAATGTTGGCATGACCCCTCGGTGGAAAGCGGAAATTGAGCGACGGACTGAGGCGTTGCAGACGGATACTATTCGCATCATACATGCCCGTGTCACCCTTACTAAAAATGCCCATCATAAAAAAGGTGCCGATAACGCGGAGGCGCTAGTTGTCGTGACGCTTCCCCGGCGTCGAACGGTTACCGCCAGAAAAGAATCGAAAACCTTTGAAGAAGCCATTCGCTCCGCCTTTCAGGCCATAGAGCATGAACTGGATAAAGTTGAAGAAAAACGGTTGGCCCGCAATGCCAAGGCCACGGCCAAAAAGGCTGAAAAAGCGATGCTATTGACTGCTGTCTGAAGTCAAGTTCTCATGAGAGTCATGGGGGTGGACATTCTGTCCACCCCCGAATGACATCTTTCTTATCCTGCCCTGGGTTTTTCTTTAAGCCTCACGCTTGTTGCATTTTCACCAAAAATCTAGCTCTTTGTTGTCCTCTTACCTTGGTCCACCGCTTCTTGAGGTGGGCTGGCTGGCTGGTGTTTCAAATGATTCGCTCTCCGTATAAGCGCACCTCATCCAGAAGGCCTGAGGCGAAAATGGCTAATTCGAAAGACGAAAAAAGAAATAATTTTGAAGTACTTACTTGACGGGAAGATGAAGCAGTTCTTTGCCTGCGTTCATGATTGCGTTGAGTCGCTCAGGAGTTTTGGCTTCACCATAGCATCGGACGATGGATTCGGTCCCTGATAGTCGAATAAGATACCATGCGTCATCCGCCAGGATGAGTTTGCAGCCATCCAGTTTATTCACATGGATGACCTCTGTTTCCCCAAATACAGAAGGTGGATGTTCAAGCACCTGCTTGACCTGCGCCCTGAGGTTTTCGTTGAGGGGCAGGTCCTGTCGTGCCGTGAATGCGGCCCCGACTCGCGCAAAGAGATCTTTCAGTAATTCCTGAATAGTCTGTCCGGTAAAGGCCACCATCTCTGCGACCAACGCTCCGGCCAATATCCCATCTGTTTCCGGCACGTGGCCTTTGATGGACATCCCGGCGCTTTCTTCTCCACCAAAAACCACTTCTCCCTTGGCGAGCAATTCGCCGATGTATTTGAATCCGACCGGGGTTTCGTGAACGGTGAGTCCATGGTGTGCCGCCACGGCATCAATGAGATGGGTCGTGGCGACCGACCGGGCGACTCCACCAGACCATTGCCGACTGCGAATGAGATAATCCAACAAGGCGGCCAAAATATAGTTGGCTTGAATGAAAGAGCCGTCGGCATCCACAATGCCAAACCGGCCTCCATCTCCGTCCGTCGCCAGGCCGAGATGTGCGCCTTCGCGGCGAACGGTCTCTTTCAGGTCCTGAAGTGTCTCGTCTGT
>CABVRQ010000021.1:0-24926 GCA_902500695.1 uncultured Nitrospira sp.
CGAGCCGGGCTCCGTTTGGAACCCGGCTCGTTGCACACATCCCCAGTATAAAAATAATACCGGAAGACCAGCCTACGTTTAATAACCTAGGCTAAGCGACCTAAGATGGCATTGAGAGTCGCGCTGGGACGCATGGCGACCTTTACCTTGACCGGATCAGGACGGTAATACCCCCCAATATCCTGAGCCCGTCCCTTTGCCGCCTTAATCTCTTCAAGAATGGTATCGATTTTTGCCTCCAAATCTTTTGCGATCGGAGCAAATTGCTTTTTCAAGTCCTGATCATCATTTTGAGCCGCGAGCTCTTGGGCCCAGTACATGGCCTCATACACATGACTTCCGGCATTATCCAACTCTCCCAATTCACGTCCAGGTGATTTCCGGTTGTCCATGAGCTTTCCAGTGGCCTTGTCCAACGTATCCGCCAGGATTTTTGCTTTTTTGTTACTTTTTGTTTGACTTAAATGCGCAAACGATTCGGCCAACGCGAGAAATTCTCCGAGTGAATCCCAGCGCAAATGTCCTTCTTTGACAAACTGCTGGACATGCTTCGGCGCGGATCCTCCTGCCCCCGTCTCAAACAATCCCCCACCATTAATCAGGGGAACGATGGACAGCATTTTGGCGCTTGTACCCAACTCCAAAATGGGGAATAGGTCGGTGAGATAATCCCGGAGCACGTTTCCAGTGGCCGAAATGGTATCGAGACCGTCTTTTGCGCGTTGAAGTGAGAACTTCATGGCATCCACAGGCGCCATAATTTGAATGTCCAACCCCTTCGTATCATGATCCTTCAAATAGCGATTCACTTTTTCAATCAGCTGCGCATCATGTGCCCGATCTTTATTCAACCAGAACACCACAGGAGTTGAGGACGCTCTGGCTCGCTTCACAGCCAGCTTCACCCAATCTTGAATGGGAATATCATTGACCGTACATGCCCGAAAGATATCGCCTTTTTCCACTTCCTGTCGAAGCACGGTCTTGCCCGCTCCATCAATAATACGGATGGTCCCATCGCCAGGCGCTTCGAATGTCCTATCGTGAGACCCGTACTCCTCCGCCTTTTGTGCCATCAGACCGACATTGGGGACGCTCCCCATCGTGGCAGGATTGAATTCACCATGCTTCTGGCAGAATTCAATCACCGACTGATATATGCCGGCATAACACCGGTCGGGGATTATGGCCTTGGTATCATGCTCTTTGCCATCTGGACCCCACATTTTTCCTGAAGTGCGAATTGTCGCGGCCATGGAGGCGTCAATGATGATGTCACTCGGCACATGAAGGTTCGTAATACCCTTGTCAGAATCCACCATGGCCAAATCCGGGCCGTTCTTGAGTGCCTCCTGAATGTCCGCTTTGATTTCTTCCTGTTGGGCGGAAGGTAATTTTCCAATTTTGGCATACACATCCCCAAGCCCGTTGTTCGGATTCACCCCAAGTTCTTTGAAAACCTGTTCATGCTTCTTAAACACATTTTCGAAATAGACCGTCACGGCATGTCCGAACATGATGGGATCCGACACCTTCATCATGGTGGCCTTCAAGTGTAACGACAACAAAATGCCACTTTTTTTGGCGTCTGCAATTTGTTCCTTAAAGAATTCTCGTAAGGCACCTACGCTCATTTTCGTGGTATCAACTACATCGCCTTCGTCGAAAACCACATTATCTTTCAATACTTTGACCGTTCCATCTTTCGCCATGAATTCAATGCGTCCCTTGCCAGCGGATTGATCCGTGATCGTGGCAGATTTTTCATTGCCGAAAAAATCTCCTGCAGTCATGTGGGACACGTGGGTTCGGGAGTCTTTGGTCCATTTACCCATTCTATGGGGGTTCTTTTGGGCATATTGCTTGACTGATGGTGAAGCTCGACGATCGGAATTCCCCTGCCGCAATACGGGGTTGACCGCGCTTCCCTTCACCTTGTCATATTTGGCTTTAATGTCCTTTTCTTCATCGGTTTTAGGATTTTCGGGATAGTCAGGAACCGCATAACCCTGGGATTGCAATTCGGTAATTGCACCCTTAATTTGCGGGAGCGAAGCACTGATGTTTGGCAATTTAATGACATTCGCATCCGGCTTCTCGACCATTTCACCTAATAAGGCCAGATCATCCGGTTGCCGTTGCTCCGGCTTGAGCTTGTCAGGAAATTGCGCAAGAATTCTTCCCGCGAGAGAGATATCTTTGGTGCCAACGGTCACACCTGCCGCTTTAGCAAAAGACTGAATGATTGGAAGAAACGATCCGCTGGCCAGCTCAGGCGCTTCATCAACTTTCGTGTAAATAATGTCTGGTTGTACACTCATGGCATTTACCCCGTTAAAAGTTAACTAAGAACACATTTTTCCTGGAAAGACCTCGCTTAAAATTAACACACGCCATTGAGGAACTCTTCAAACGGTTAAAGGACGAAATCTGTAAACCAATCCCCATGCCGTGGCAAGAAAGCCATTGTAAGAATGGTGTCACGCTTCTGCAATCAATCAAAGGACCCATGTCGTCAGGAATCAAAAGTCTCAGGAAAGATGCGGAAAAAGGGGAAGTTTGCGAGAAACTTCAACCGAAAAAGTAAACTCCACTAGAAACAGGAAGTTAGAGAAATTATCGAGAGGATGCCTTCAAGCGAATTTTTTGAGATTTTTCAGCCGAGAAATTGAAAAGTCTTAGAGAGACTCTAGAGAAGTTGTTGCCAACTGAGGGTAGCAACCGGAAGCACTCGAAGGGACGCGGCGATCGGACAGGTATCTAGAGTCATCTTCACCTCGCCATTCAATACCTGCACCTGGTCCGCCAAGAGAGCACCCTGAATGACTGAAGTCCCAATTCCACCATCAAACGTCACTTGCCCAGCAACGATGATGAGGCCTTCCCAATGAAAAGGCGCGGAAATGTTGAGATTTCCCCTTACCAGAAGCATGCCATATCCATTGAGATTCTGAACGGCAAGTCGGCTCGAAAATCTCCCTGCAAGCGGTTCGGCGTACAACAGGGCAGGATTCCCCGGCGCCCCCAAGTTCACACTGACAAGATCTTCCGAAATGACCTGAGCGCCTTGTTTGAGGCTATCCAAAGCCTTTACTAAATCCAGGGCATCCATGCCCACTTGTGGCATCGGAGGATTACCTGTGTAAGTGGCAGTTCCTGCCAACGCACCTGCAGGGCTCAACCACACTGGAGGCCTCCCTCCTGGCAGGAGGCCACATTCATCAAAGCCCTCCACGACTGTGGTTCCTCCAGCGAATACGACCTGACTATTCGCATAGACCGGTGCCAGCAATGGGGGGCCAGGGGGGTGTGCCACCTCCACTTGAATCAAGGATGCGGCCCCTTCCACCTGACCCTGGCTGATGATGATTTCGACCGGGGAATATGGTGTTGGATTTGCTGACGTAAATGACGTGGGCGTGAGTCCGCTTCCTAATGGAAATCCAAAGAAAACCACGTTGCCTCGGTTATTTATTGAATGGGTCGCAATATTTCCATCCCCATCTTGATAGTGAGGGGTCAGAGAACTGTGCCCAACCCGTTCCGCATCATACTCGGTTTTATGACGAATTTTAGTCCAATATGGCAGAGTCGTTTGCACACTATTGGCAAGAGCAGCCGTATTGATGAGGTTTCCACTCAGAGGAAAATAGTTGGTGAACAGCCCTGAATATTCCATATCATCCTGTGGTTTCCAGTCAGGGTTGGACAACACATAGGCGGACCAATTTGCTTGCAGGATGGGAGAAGAATCGCCGAGATACACTGGATTTGATAAAGAGGAACCACCTAAACGAATGGCGGTTTCTGCAATGCCCGCCTCTGCGGCATAGAACGTTGCCAACGCCCTTCGGAAATTTCCACTGATTTGTAGATCGGTGGATGTGGCAAACAAAATCGTCGCACCCATAATTGTGGAAATAGCGACTAACAACAAGGCGGCAATGAGGGCTCCACCCATGGAATTATGACAAGGCCGTATTCCTGCATGCCTATTGTGTCGGATCATGATTGACTATTTCTCATCGTGATTCGGGAATGGAGAGTTACTGTTCGATATCCACCGTTTTTGGCATACTCTGGATCAGCTTGTGACGTTCGGGCTGTCACCGAAATTCCAACTTGTCGCATGGCCTTGGAATTCGTGGTTGGGTTTCCACCCTGATCAAGATAATCTACGACAAACGCTTCAATGTCCTCACCAAATGGTTGATTTCCTCCACCGGTATTACGCCGTAGCAGGTGGGCCGTGGCATCATGGACAAAAACAATTGATTCATTGGCATCGCTGATGAGGCCATTTCCATTCAAATCGGCCTTGATAGAGAGCTTACCAGGATCATACGTGATGCCCTCAAAATCATTCGTAAGATCGGAATCACGATTCACTCCGCGAGGATCATAGCCGGCCATCAGGATTTCCCTAGTCACCAGATCCACCACCACGCGAGCCTGTTGCTGCATGTCCAAGACATGTTCTCGCACACCCTGAGCCCTGAGTTCTTGAATATACAGGGCATAGACCACACTCATCGTCAGGAGACTCAGCCCCAGGGCCACCACGACCTCAACAAGGGTATATCCCTGAGGGGACCATTTTGAAATACCTGGTATCTGCTTATTCATTCTTACTTTGTGAGATAGGTTGTCAGTGTGGTGGTATGCGCATCATGGTCCCATCGCACTTCGACGGTGACCGTGTGCAACCCGGTTATTGGAGTATGCGGTTGAATGGTGAGTGTGCGTTGATGATGCATCGCACCGGCCATAGAGCCATAGGGCTCTATGTTGATCCATGGATCGGTTACCGAAATGGGCACTCCACCCCGACGCACGTCTTCTATTTTTTCCTGGGCGAGGGTGACAGCTCTGGTCATTTTTTCACTCGCGGTCATGCCCGTATGGGCAACAACGGAATAGCCTGCAAATCCAAGGAGCGCCATGAAAACCACTACCAAAGCCATGAGCACTTCTAATAAAGAGAACCCTCGTTGATCACAAAGACACATCCTTACTGGATATCGCTCATGAATGTTGGTTTTCATTTAAGACTTCACTTTTACCCGTCCGGTAATGCTGACCGTAATAACTCGCTTTCCGGCGGAATTGGAAAGTGTAATAGAAGCTAAGCTAGACGCCGTTCCTCTTGGCAGAAAGGAGGGATTGTTGGATGCCGTCATCTTGACATCTCGATAGCTCTCTTGAATATCGCGGGCTACAAGATGTTCACCTGGGTCGGACTTTCCATTATTGTTATCATCATCCAATAACTCATAACGATGGCTATCCTGGAAGAAGACTCGTTGCCTATTCCGCTCAACCACGGCCTTCATTTTTGCCCCTAAAAGGTCAGAGGCCACCTGTCTGGCTGCTCCATTCAATCGCCAATGAGGTAACTGGGATACCAACCAGGTTTGGGCTAACATCAAGACCACCCCGATAATGCCAAGCACGATGATCAATTCAGTGAGGGTAAAACCTCCGGGACACCAAAGAGATCTCTTCAACCGTCTTATCCCTGTTACAGTGACGTCTTGAACCGTCTCCATGTGGTCGTACCTGCCATGCAGGATTCGTTGGGTACTTATAATAAGCCATGAAAATACCAGTGCCATAATTCCGTTCCCCATACCACCGCGATGAAGCCCCCGAGCGCTAAATAGGGTCCGAAAGGAATGTATTGGCCTTTTTGAAGAATCTTCGTGGCCAGCAACACTATCCCGACAACCGCTCCCACCACTGATCCCACCATTAAGGTGAGTATGGCCTGCTGCCATCCCAGAAAAGCTCCGACCATGGCCAAAAATTTAATATCGCCTCCCCCAATGCCTTCTTTCCCGAACAAGAAGGGACTGACCCAGGCGAGAGCTAGTAAAAACCCGCCCCCCACCAAAATACCCACGAGCGAATTACCCCAGCCTGTCGGTAGCAGGAAAGATGCGCACAAGAAGCCAACCACAATTCCCGGAAATGTAATCACATCCGGAATGATTTTGTGGTCCCAATCAATCCAAGCCACCACAAGGAACACTGATACCAATCCCACATACACGAGCGTGGACCACGTGAGCCCAAACCGCCAAACCACCAAGAGATAGCCCAAGCCATTGGTCAATTCAATAATGGGATATCTTGGGGGTATACCAACATGGCAAGAACGACACCTCCCCAGCAACCAAATGAAGCTCAAAAGAGGAACATTGTCATACCAGCATATCTGCCTTCCGCAATGAGGACATGCCGACCGAGGAGCCACCACAGATTGCCCCTTTGGTACTCTGTGCACACATACCGTCAAAAAACTTCCAATGATCGTTCCCAGAATAAAGACGCTTGGCCAAACAATCCAGTGAGACATAAAGGTCACATATTCCGTAGTTAATTCGACTAGGGTGAGTTTACGTATACTTTTGGTTTACAATCCTAAAATGACCTGATATTCTCCCTTAGATAATTCGCCTAGAGAAAATGCCTGAGGTACCCATGACCAACCAACTGAAGCCGGAAAAATTGGACATGCCGCCTATTAAGCGAAAACGCCCGGAGGCCCTGACTCAACGCGAACAAGAAATCCTGCAACTCATCTGGTCAGGATTGAAGAATAAAGAGATTGCACAGCAGTTAAAAATTAGCGTCAAAACGGTGGAAGCCCACCGTGCCAATATGATGAAAAAAGTGCGTGTGTCAAATGCAGCCCAACTGCTTAACGCGGCTATTCAAGAAGGCCTCATTCAAATCAAATAATCTCAGCTTACCGTTTACGTCTTTCTCGCCCGTTGTCGGGCCGCTTCAAAAAGCGTCACAGCCACCGCAACCGACACATTCAACGAATTGATCTTTCCCAACATCGTGATTCTCACATGCTCATCGCACTTTTTGAGGACAATGGGTCGAATCCCTTCCCCCTCACTTCCAAAGACCAAGGCCAAGGGTTCGGTCAAATCACATTCGTCGTATGAGATTTTTGCCGCGGCGTCCAGGGCCACAGTCTTGATGGATCGCTTTTGACATTGTTCGAGGAACTTACCTGGATTCGCCACCCGTGCCACCGACACATGTTCCAACGCCCCGGCTGAGGCTTTCGCTACTCCAGCAGTTAAGCCAACCGCGCGATGTTTCGGAATGACAATACCATGTCCTCCTGCTGCGTCTACTGATCGGGCAATGGCCCCAAGATTATGGGGATCTTGGATTTGGTCTAAGACCACGAGCAAGGAGGGAGTGGCACCTTGCTCCACTTCATCTAACAATTCCTCACCATCCAAAAACTGCTTCGCCGCCACACTGGCGACCACTCCTTGATGATGACGGTCCCCGGCTAAGCGATCCAACCGATCACGGGATTCCACGGAATAGGGTATGTGTCGATCCTTTGCTAGACGCGTGAGAGGGAAAAATCGGCCATCAGATTTGGCGAGCCAGAGTCGTTCGATGACACGGGCGGGTGATTGCAGTGCTTCAGTGACGGCATGAAACCCATACAACACACTGGTGGGTTCATCGTTTCCAGCGAGTGGTGCCATCGGGTCGGTCTTCCAGGATAATGCCTTGGTCGGCTAATTCTTTTCTGATGGTATCAGCAGTAGAAAAATCTTTCTGAGCACGGGCTTCATTGCGAAGGCAAATTTTTTCTTCGATCCATTTATCAGTTGATCCAACGATCCCCTTGATAGGATGAGCGGTCTCCTCAGTTTTAGCCATTCCCAGGCTGCCTACAATTGAATTCCATTTACTCACTGTCATTTGAAATAGACCCAGGATTTCCCCATAGGTCCTAAGGGTTTCTAGGATGGTTTTCTGTGATTTATCAGACAGTCCCTTGCCAAGCAATTTATTAATAGTGCCTCGAATTTCATTAAATGCCCCCAGGGCCTTGGGTGTATTAAGATCATCATCCATCGCCAAACTGAATTTTTCTGTAAAGTCTTTAAACAGAATTTCCCAATCCTTGGCATCCTCAATTTCAGACTTAGAACTAGATTCCTCAAGCCGTTGAAATAATCCATAAAAATTATCTAATGCTGTTTTTGCTTCGTTGATGGAATGATCTGAAAAACTTAGATCGCTTCGGTAATGTGTTGATAAAAACAAATAACGTAGGCATTCAGCGGTAACGGGTTCAGAATACGGCGATTTGTCCAAAATTTCTCTGATGGTAAAAAAATTGCCAAGGGATTTTGACATTTTTTCTTTATTCACAGTCACAAACCCATTATGAACCCAATAACGCGCAAACTCCTTGCCCGTATAGGCACAGGATTGGGCAATTTCATTTTCATGATGGGGGAATATGAGATCCTTGCCCCCACCATGAATATCAAAAGTGGGGCCTAGTTCAGCCACTGACATCGCCGAGCATTCGATGTGCCACCCGGGACGTCCCTTTCCCCAGGGGCTGTCCCATCCAGGTTCGCCAGGCTTTGCAGCTTTCCATAAGGCAAAGTCCATGGGATCTTGTTTTCTGGTATCAACCTCAATCCTGGCGCCGGCCTGTAGTTCTTCCAATTTTTTTCCGGAAAGTTGTCCATAAGGGGCAAATTTCTTGACGGAATAATAGACATCCCCTTCTAGCTGATAGGCCACGCCCTTGTGGATCAAGCCTTCAACCATGTGAAGTATATCCTGCATATGTTCGGTGGCTCGAGGTTCTGCTGAGGGTTTCGTAATGCCCAATGCCCCCATGTCTCGGTAAAAATTCTGAATATACCGTTCACTGATTTCATGCCAGAGGACCTCTTCTTGCTTGGCACGATTTAAGATTTTGTCGTCGATATCGGTGAAATTCCTCACATACTTCACTTTGTAGCCAGCAAATTCAAAATAGCGTCGGATCATGTCGAAAGTCAGTGCACTTCGAGCATGGCCGAGATGGCAATCATCGTAGACGGTCACACCGCAGACGTACATGCTGACCTGCCCGTGGATCAACGGGACAAAGACATCCTTTTTCTTGGTCTGGGTGTTATAGAGAACAATCGACATAATTTATAGCTCTCGGGCAGAAGTCTTTTGCGCAAGTTTCTGCCCCTGATGTTTCACAATCCAAAAACCCAGGACCAACAGAACTATGAATACAATAGAGAAGAGATTGAAATATTTTTCGATGATGTCTTTTATCCATGGGCCGAAGAATTGAATGGCGCCCGCCACCAGGAAAAAACGCCCGCCTCGACTAACTATCGAAGCCACCATGAAGGTTTTGAAATCAACATAAAAGGCTCCGGCCCCAATCGTAAATATTTTATAAGGGATTGGGGTGAATCCGGCAATAAGAATGGCCCAGCCCTCATACCGTTGAAAATACTGGTGCACAAGATCCATGCGATCTTGCCCCATGATTTTTTTCAAAACGGGCCGCCCGCCATACCAACCGATACCATAACCCAATGCCCCTCCAAGAACTGACCCAACTGTGGCCACCGTGGCAAACCACCAGGCATTCACAGGGCTGCCAAGCGTCATGGCAATTAATAACACATCAGGAGGGAGAGGGAAGAAAGAGGATTCGGCCAAGGCCAAGCCAAAGAGAGCAGGGACTCCGTAAGGCGAATCAGCCCAGGATAGCATCCAGTCATATAATTGTTTAACCAAGTCCATGGCAATGGAGCAGAAATTTAATAGAAAATAATTACCAAGAAGGGCTAGAGGCTTTTCATATCCTTTTGATTCTCGTCAATTTTCGAACGGATGAAACATGAGTAGTTTTTTTGGGTGAAAGAGTTTTCACCCAACTCTTCAGCGTATTGAGCGCCACGTAATCGGTTAAATCTAAATGTAGAGGAGTGACTGAAACCAGGTTCTTTTCCACCGCATCATGGTCGGAGGGCTTTTTTCTGGCCCACGATTGTCGTTCTCCAGCGATCCAGAAATAGGACCCTCCCCTGGGGTCAATTTTTTCCACCACTGGCTTATGATACCGTCGTTGGCTCAAACTCGTGAACTGTAGGCTGGCAATCGCTTCCATATTTGAGCCAGGGACATTCACATTGAGAATTGTCCCTTCTGGCAAACCAGATTTCAAAATTCTTTCTGCCAGTTGGACCGCATAATGGGCAGCCTTCGCATAGGATGCTTGTGGGCAATCTTCTAAGGACATTGCCAGGGAGGGTATTCTATGGAGCATGCCTTCCAACGCGCCTGCCACCGTCCCGGAGTTGGTGACGTCATCTCCCAGATTCCACCCCTTATTAATTCCAGAGACCACGAGCACCGGCACGTTCGTTTCCAGCAGCTTGCAAATCGCCAAAGTGACACAATCTGCTGGGGTCCCATTGACGGCATACCACCGTGGCCGAATTTGCCGAAGTCGCAATGGTTTATGGAGCGTCATCGCTCGCCCTACTGCATTCTGTGTTCTCTCTGGAGCGACGACCCACACTTGTCCCAATGCAGTCATGGCGTTGGCAAGGGCACGAATGCCAGGTGCATCAATGCCATCATCATTGGTTACGAGGATTCGTCTTGGCTTCGCGGGAGTCATATTGTCTTGGAATTTGGGAATAATACAGAAAGGCCCGCCCCAATTTCTTTGGGGCGGGCCTTAGAATTTACTCAATTGTTGGACAATTGAGTTATATGCTTTTCATAAATTCTGCAACAGCCGCCGGATCTGCCACTCCCATAATTGCTGAAGGAGGAACAGTATTAGATTTTTTCCCGGTCAGACCACATTCCACTTCATCCGTAATCATTTCCACAGGCATGGACATTCCTCCATAGACATGTGGACCAGCAACAATTTTTGCATTGGAGAATCCATAAATCGCGGTAGCCACATCTTTAGCCAACCATCCAACATAATTAAATTCGGGAATGACAATAAGCTTGGCTTTACCACACAGCTCTCTTAGCTCATTTGTTGGGAAAGGTCGCAAGGAACGAATTTTGATCAATCCTGCCTTAATGCCTTTTTCTTTACATTGACGGACCGCCTCGCGGGATTGGGCCGCCGCACTCCCAGAGGCAATAAGGAGGACATCTGCGTCTTCCACATCCTGAGCTTCTAACAATCCATCCATATATTGATTAATATATTTCCTTGAACGTTCCACGCCAGCCCATACTTCCTGCTGCCACACTGCGTGAATGTTGTAGGCCATAAAGTTAGATTTTTGGACCGGAGCATCACGAGACAAACGAGCGGGAGGATTTTCCGCGTCTAAAACAGGCACGGACCCGCGGTAAGGATCTCGAGCTGGTAACTTGATTCCCTTATCCGGCATTGAACAGTAACCTCGAGCATGAGTCACAAAAAAACCATCACAACAGACCCCTACCGGGAGCGTGACATCATTCTTTTCGCTGATAATAAACCCCTTCATAATAAAATCGAAAAGGTCCTGTTGATTTTCAGCATGAAAGACCAACATTCCGCTGTTCAAAAGATAGGCAATTTCAATATTATCGGGTTGAATTGCCAGCGGAGCATTGACCACCCTGCATGTAAACATGCAAACCGCAGGAAGACGGTGACCGGCCCATGAGACGATTGGCTCGAGACCTCGTAATGTTCCAGGACCAGCTGTGGCTGTAAAGGCGCGAACCCCCGCACGCGAGGCTCCAGCAATTGCCGACATGACGCCATATTCTTCTTCGCCTCGATAAAATTCCTTCACATACCCTTCACCATACAAGACACCAATCAATTGTAATGTTTCGCTTTGTGGAGTTATGGGATAGGCAACGGACATATCTACATTTGATCGCCTCACCGCTTCTTTGGCACATTCACTACCGGTAATAAATTCCCGTTCACGAGGTGCCTCAAAAAACATATATTCAGGGGAAACTTCCCGCTGGCGTTTGGCCTCTCCATGTGGGTCTTTTCTTCCCTTTCCGCTATCGACAGATGGTGTTTCTGGAACGCTGGTAATCGGATCACCTTGGGGATTTGTTTTAACTTCTGATTCAAGGGCTTCGCTCATTGTTTGACCCCCTCATTACTTAAATGAAAATTCACAAATAAAATCATGCTTCTTTTTGCATATGTTCAGCTTTATGGCCAAACGCGGCGGCGTTTCCATCAACAGGGCTTTCAATACTGAAATCCAGAGGATTGGTATGCGTCTTGCCACCATGAACCTTGGATTGTAGTCCGGTAAAACGAACATTATTGCCATTTTCCGGCAATTTTATCCCCATTTCCTCTCTTACACGCTTAAAAACTGCCGCAACCCTTCTAATCTTTGTGGCATCAGAATCTCGAACCGTGAACATGGCATCCTCATGTCCCTGTTCCGCGCAGATAGCCGAGGTCCAACAATTGGTTCCCGCTCGAATCATCTTGAGTGTTAGATTGGCATAGTGACAATGCACCCCGATAAAGATACAGGCTTCAATCTTATTCCCCCATATTGTCAGATTGGGATGATTCGGATTGATAACTTCTTCTGGTTCAACCTTAGGGTACTTGGGGCGATAGTCCGGCATGGGAATAACAAGTACATCTGGCAATTGGGCTGCCAGCTCTAATACAGCCTTAGCCTTATCCGCCGCATGATCATTCCAATTCCATAGAACCAACGGACCTGGGAAAATGGTTGCATTCTTGCGCGTCAACATCGTGCGCGCCATGGCTTCCATTGCCAGCTCTTCCGCAACAACATGGCCAAATTTCAGACCATATCCTGCTTCAGGCGTCAGTACACCAAGTTCCGCAGCCGATGGAGGATGGAAACCTTGTGGCCCTGGAGCCACGATTGCTTCTTCTAGCTCTTTCGTTAATTCCACGTTGGACTCCGATTGATGAGTATGAAATGACTGAAGAATGAAAAGACTTTGTTAGACTAACCTCTTAGCGGGCTAGCAAGGACCGCCTTGGTATTTTTTTCCAAGTAGGAAATATTTTCAGTGAGTGCCGCATCCCCAATTTGGTCGATCATTTCCATTTTAATGGCATGATGCTTGGCCATATTGTCACACACCCATACGCATTGCGCGCAACCCTTACATCGATCGACTGCTACATAAGCCGATCCATACTTTAAACCCCTGTCCTTTCCCGCTTCCGTATCATACTGAATGGTATTAGCTTCTGGACAGAATTGGGTGCATAACTTACAGCTGGTTGCAGCACAAATATCTATATCTATATTTGCAACAAGATACATCGCTCTCCCCTTTCAATTTCCTCTTATTTTTCTCTTTTTTTAGACCGAAGCCTTTACTGCTTTAGTTGCTGCACTAGTTGTTTGGTCCGCCATTGAGGAAGCTCCCAATGTCCATCCATTATCGACGGCGTAATCCCAACCAGCCTTTACCACCGCTAAGTTTTTCTCAATCAATTCTGCCTTTTTCTTGAACTTTCTTTCCACCACACTATCCAATGCGGCAGTTCCACCCGACACCACAAAACCCTTTCCAAGAAATCGATCTTTCACAGCCTCACCCGTGGCCTCTAAAGTTGAAAGTCCCGTAATTGCGCCGATTGCTCCAACCATAGCCATATTTGTGGCCAAATCGATTCCCGCCACATCTAACGACATCTGGGTAGCTGGCAGGTAATATATTTTGGCATCTAGGTCTTTCAATTCCGCAGCTTGATCCGGCTCAAGATTCATAGGTGTATTGCTATTAATAAGAACGACTCCCTCCTTTTTTAACCCATAATAAAAAGGATTCGTATAACTCTTCCCATGGGTGATGCACTGTGGATGAAAGACCATGAGGATATGGGGAAAGGTAATTTCTCCAATTTCATAAATAGGCTCATTTGAAACACGCACATAACTTTCTACTGGAGCCATTCGCTTTTCAGACCCATAAAACGGAACGATGGTGCTCTCCCCTCCGGCATTAATGACCGCCGTGCTAAAAATATGGGATGCAGTCACCACGCCCTGGCCACCAACGCCTGCCATACGAATGTTATAACGAATAGCCATTTTCAACCTCCATTTTCATACCTTTAAAAGCATCCAAACCAAGCACGCCAACTGCGAGGGAGACAACTACCCTTTTGTGACTGCAGCTGCAGGCTTCGGGAGATATTCTTTGTACCCGTACAATTCCCCTAAATACTGCTTGGCTTCGTCCGTAAGATATTCAGAAAATGCATAACGATCATTCTCGACATCTTTGGCATCTTCCATCACTTTATCTGTTGGAATCGCATATTCAATATTACAGGAGGTATAGGCCTGGATATATGTTGGGCCAACTTCTCGTGCAATCAAGACTGCTTTCTTAATGACACTTTCTACTCTTCTTGGGTTGTTGGGAACCACAGTTGCTACATACGCACACCCTGCAACCTTGGCCATGCCTAACATATCCATCTTTTCAAATTTCTTTCCCAAAGGCGCCATCTTCAAAACTTGGCCCTTGTTGGTCATTCCGCTTTCTTGACCACCTGTATTCCCATATACTTCATTGTCCAACATGATAGTCGTAAATTTTTCTTTTCGAAACCAGGAATGTAAAGTTTGAGCAAAGCCAATGTCTGCCATTCCCCCATCACCTGCCATCACTACAACATCCTTGGGACGATCTCCAAATCTCAAGCGAAGTCCGCGTGACAACCCACTCGCCACCCCATTTTGATCGCCGTAATTTCCGTAGACAAAAGGAATCGCTGCCTGAGAAATAGCTAGTCGCCCACATCCGGCCGTCCCGACGGTAATCGTATCTTCCGGGTTGGGGAATGCAATAATAGCCAATCGTATAAACAACGTCATCGCACACCCCGCACACATGGGATGTTCCTCTAAAATCTCTTTAAACGTCCCCACTTGAGACACCGAGGTCTTTTTTCCAAACGGACCATGTTCCACCATATCTCTATATTCTTTTGGCATAAACTTCCCAAAACCTGGCGTGAATTTTACATAATCGAGACTCATATCTGGCCTCCTCCTTGGTTAAAAGCAAAAGCAACCATCATTTGATTACTGAAAACCAACTTCCTGCTAGGTAAAATCACCCAGCAAAACAACAAACTAACAAAGGAAATAAATTATTGTCAATTTAACCGTTAGACTTAAATTTCAAATCAACCTCTCCAGAATATCCTGAGCGTTTCCTAAACATTTCGAGCAAACAAAAATTCCTCAACATCTTCAATGGTAATCTATGTAATTGTTTTAGATAATTCAACACAAAAGAAGGCCCACCTTCCATAAAAGAAGACCCAGTCTGGAATAAAATGACTTAGGTCTTTTGTCCCAGAATTTACAGAAGAATGTGGAAGTGTAGCAAGAAAGAATTGACTGACTAGCCTGGCAGATGACTGACGTATCTCACAGGCTTGATGGGGGACTGGCTAATCCAAAATGTAATGAATAGGATCTACGACTCTATCATTCACAGCCACTTGATAATGAAGATGGGGTCCGGTAGAAAACTTTCCCGTGCTCCCGACAAGACCGACAAGATCGCCTCTTTGAACTTTATCCCCATATTTCACATTAATTTTTGACATATGCCCATAAGTAGTTTCTATGCCGTAACCATGGTCAATACGAACAAATTTCCCCATACGCCCATCATAAGCGGCTACAACAACTTTTCCCGAAGCGGGGGACCGAACCTCGGTACCAGTTGGTGCACCGATATCAATACCTGCATGTAAGGCTTTTTTTCCTGTAAAAGGAGAGACACGAGGACCAAACTTTGAGGTTAAGGCACCTTTAACTGGCCAAATTGAGGGAATGGAAGCCCATTGATCAGCTTTTTGCTGAGCGGCGGCAGAAAGTTCTTCCAAAATTTTGTTTTCCAATTCAGTTTGTTGGCTTAACCACTCAAGTCCAGCTTTAATCTCGGTTATTTTTAGATCCAAGGCCGAGTCTAAACTAGTTACCTCTGGGATCCTGATCCTGGTCTTTTCAATTGAAGACTTTGACTCCCAAGATGCCTCCTCTTGCAACCCATCGTATGGCACCTCCTCAAATGGAACCTCTTCTCCTCCCTGCCCAGGAAGACCAGAAGGCAACCCCTGAATCTCATCCGCCTCTAGCCCAAACATTGTCTGAAGCTTCCGATTGAGGGTCTCTAATACCAACATCCGCCTTTTCATTCCATCTACTTCGGTTGAAAAGTTACTGGTTCGAGCACGGGACGTAGTTAATTCCTGTTTTATTTCTCCTAATTCACTGAGTTGGCTCCACTGGTAGACATAATGCGTAATTACCCCACCCTGAACGAGCAGCAACACTAACCCAACAATCATTCCATACTTTACAAAAGACTTCTTTAATTTAAGGCGCCAAGGATTTGATCGTGCACCTCGAAATATTATCACGGTCAAGGTATCTTCAGATTCTTTCATAATTCACCAATATTAAAAAATTAAGAATTTCTAAAGTTCTTAGGATTACAGCCAATAACGCCAAATACACTTTCCATCAATCTTCCGCTATGCCTACTCGGCTCTTGGTAGTATCTCGAATCCAGGCTAAATATTCTTCGCTCCCAAGCTGAATGGGGAGAGCAATGATTTCAGGGACGGTATAACTATGATTGGCTTTCACCATAGAAACTAATTGGTCAAACGACTGTCTCCCAGTTTTTGCCAACAATAAAAATTCCTGTTCCTCCGATATTTTCCCATCCCATTTGAAAATTGATCGAACGCCTGGGATGATATTGACACAGGCAGCTAATCCGTTTTCAACCAAGATTCTTGCCAGGCTTGAAGCCTCCCCTTCAGAACTTACCGTTACCAATACGACGATTTCTTCCATTTAAATATAGCACCAAGTGCCTGAAACCTAGAATTAAGGAAAAAAAATCTCATGAATTCATTAGAGACGCCAATGAAGGTCCTTGCAGGATATCAGTGTTTCTTAATCATTATCGGCCGTTTTTTCAATTCCTGAAGCTTAAAGTAATCTTCTGCTTGCCAAATATCAACCAGATATTTCATATTTTTTTGCGATTATTCACATCCCAATAATTTCAATCACTTAGCGGGGCATTAGCCGGTTAGGGTCCTCGTTGGCTAAGCCAATCAAGTCTGCAATTGCGGGCTTCAAGGCTTCTTGTAGGGCCTCAGGATAACTTTCGGCAGCATTCTCAAGACCATAATAGGGTCCATCGAGCTGCTTCCCTTCGAATTCCATCGTCATATTCCATAACACCTTCGACGGTTCAGTTAGGGAAGTTAATCGAAGATCCAGCTCCAAACCGGTGGTTGTTTCACTCATGGGAAGGCCTAACATCCAAAAAACCACTCCCACGGGTGCGAAGAGATACGAATACAATCGCCGGTTCCAGTCGGTAGAACGGAGACGACCTCGAAAAGCCAGATCCGCTGGCTGTTGTCCCTCCTCTTTGGCAAAATTAACCGAAGAAAAAATTCCTGCATGATTTAATTCCGCAGCAATGGATTGAGCAAGATCATTAGTTGGATCAAACTTGACGACATCAACCTCTTCTGGGTTGGCTACAGCCTCAGGGCGTTGGTATTTTGTGTCCCCATAAGGAACCAGCGGAATAGCGGCTTTCCAATATTCCTCTTTTACCTCAGTTCCCCTCAAATCTTCTAAGGGAAGAACGATGGCTTTGGCCGGTATTGAGGATGCGGCTTTTTCGTTTAGAAATGACCCCGTCGATGCCGGGGGATATTGCCAATCCCGTTTTCCAAGACAGCCGGTCACGGTAGAGAGACAGAAAAATACCATTACCAATACAGACAGGTGAATGCGAGAGACCCTCATGTAAATGCTCCTTTCAAGTTTGTCCGTGCTCTTGGCATAAAATCTTTGCAGCCAACGGTCCAAGAGGATCCAGAAAAATTCTGGCAAGTTTCTGAGGATTACATTTTTTCTTTCCAAAAATGGATTCTTTAATTTCTTTTCCCCTTTACCATCAGTGCCAGTGCACTCCTGCTGCTATCTAGAAACGCCATACATCATCTAGCAAGCAGAATTGGGAAAGGCAACAATTGCTTTCCTTTTTTATATCTTCATGCCTTTTGACATCAGCCAGAGACCTCTTGAACGAAAAAAACTGGGCAAGAAAATTTAAACCTATATCACCACAACCACGTCACGAAGAGAAGCCGCCTGCCCGACCAAGATGTTCCTGGAATTCTGCATACGAACGGGCTACTGGGAACTGGGGGAATTCCTGGATGATCGAATCAGGAGGGCAGAAGAAAAATCCGGCGTCGGCCTCCTTTAACATTGAAACATCATTATAGGAATCTCCTCCCGCCAAGACCCGGAACCCGATACCCTTCATCGCACTAACGGCATGTCGCTTCTGATCAGGTTGGCGTAAGAAGTAATCTGTGATAAACCCCTGGGAATCAACTCCCAATGTATGACAAAAAATCGTAGGGAATTGAAGTTTCTTCATGAGTGACCCTACAAATTCATAATACGTGTCCGACAATATAATAATTTGACAGCGTTCGCGTAACCACGCAATAAAATCAGGAACTCCAGGGAGGGGAGAAATCGCACTGGCAACATCCTGAATATCCCGAAGAGTAATGCGATGCGCCTTCAGAACTTCAAGTCGTTTTTTCATCAAGACATCATAATCCGCAACATCCCTGGTGGTTAGACGTAGCTCTTTTATGCCCACTTTATCCGCCAAAGCTAGCCAGATCTCAGGAAATAATACCCCTTCCATATCCAAACAGGTAACAACCGGTTGCGCCATCAGGACCTCTCCTCGAAAAAACTCAAAAATTGTTAAAAGCCATCAAAAAGGCTCAAAGGATCATAGAAGAATTCCCGGGTTTCTCACAACTAGAAAAATCACGGGGCGTCCAGGCCCCTTTTGATGGCTGCTGTCACTCGTAGAAAATGAAACAGAGGTGGGAGTAATTAAAACAAGCCAAGAAGATCTTTCGGATTTTCACAATAAAAATCAGGCCGTAATGCTGCAACTTTTTCTCGGTTCCCATAACCATAGCCCACCGCACACGCTCGTATGCCCGCGGCCTGAGCTGCCCGAACATCATTCGTACTATCCCCAATCATCACCGTTTCAGATGGATCAACGCCCAATCCCTCAAGTGCTCGCAGTAACATCACGGGCTCTGGCTTCAATTCCATCGTATCCCGAGGAGCTTCCACATGATGAAAGAGATCCTGTGCATGTAACCCATCCACAATTGAAAGGGTATATTCTAAAGACTTGTTGGTCACAATGGCTTTTCTGCGGTCCTGATAGTGATGGAGCACTTCCCAAATCCCAGGATAAAACCGTGTGGTTTCCACGCAATGCTCTAAATAATGTTTTCGGAAAATCTCCAAGGCTTTTTCATATTGACCACAATTTTCTTCTCCCACCGATAACCGTAATAACCGCTTCACCCCATCACCCACAAAACTAAAGATTTCTTCCCGCGATCGCAAGGTCAACCCCAAATCCTTTAGAGTCAGGTTTACCGATGTGGCAATATCTATTTTCGAATCGATCAAAGTTCCGTCAAAATCGAAGAACAACACTTCCGCACGCCAAGTAGTCATTTCTGCACATCTTTCTCATTGTTAAGTTCTAGTTGTTGTATTAAAAAATTGAAAAGAACTTTTCTCTCAGGCCCAGATTCATTTAACTCCGCCCAACGAACAAAGTCTATCAGCCGTTGACGGCCCACATGTGGAGGCAATTGAGGCCCAACAATTTGCCAACGGTCTCCAACCGCCTTCAGTTGAAAATATTGTATTTCTCGGTGAGGATTTGGCACAAACGTCACGCTTTCCCAATGCATTGTTCCTAACACTTCAAACATCACAGGAATTTTGGCCTCTAAGACACTCAAAATTTCCCATTCCGATACGTCATCCACCACCTCATATTGAGAAATTACGACCACCTGTCCCCAGACCGGTTCTTCCAGCCAAGCCACAAAGGGCCTCACCACCTGCCAGGAATGCGCCTCCAACCGAACGCCTTTTTTATCAAGGGAAAGATATTTCTGTAAAATTTTGGTGGGATCTTCAGTGATTTGGCCGCTAATGGCCGAAAGAGAGCTTGCACCGAACGCCACAATACCCAAAACACACAGCAAGACCTGCATGAACCACAACAACCGGCTCACCATGAATTTGAGATTGGAGATTGAGCAATGACCACACAAGAACCACTGGAGGCAAGAATTACTTATCCTTTAAACAAGATAACCAGAATGATTCCCAACAGGAGCCAAAGCGGAATGGACAACATTAAACCCCAGGCCAGGCCTTGGGCTGTTTTTAATCGGCCTTTTAAGGTTTGCTTTTCCAACGCTTTCGTGACCCGCAACCTCACGTCTTCAAGATGGAAGGGCTTGGTAATATAATCATCAGCCCCACGATTAATAGCCTCTACAGCTGTTCCAATAGAGGGATGCCCAGTGATCATTAGAAAAATCACCTCATCATTTTTGATGTCCCGGATACGCCTCAATAACTCCATTCCATCCATATTGGGCATAATCAGATCCGCCATAATCACGTCGAAGTCACCCTTACGATATTGATTCAAGGCCTCTTCACCATTTTCGGCCATCACGACGGTATAACCCAACGATAGCAAAAACTCTGACAAGGCCTCCCGAACTCCCTTGTCGTCATCCACAACCAAGATGCGCTCAGCCATTTCTTTCCACCTTTTCCTTATCAGAGTACACCATCTAAAACAACAGACCTGAATATTGAAATCAGGGTAGTTCGACCACCACGACATCCGACGGAACATCGAAGGTGAGTTGACTGGACGAAAGACCCGTATTCGCTTGAATGTGGTCGAACATCACACGGGAGATATTCCCGCTCACCTCAAACAAGGTTATACCCTGAATGAAATACGTATCAGGAAAGAGTTTGAGCACAATTTTCTTGATAGTTGGAGGGGTTTGGCCAACAGGCTTAGGGACCAGGGTGAGACTCGGGAACTTTCCCGCATCTTTCGAGCCATCTGTAGATTCCAGAATCGTAAATTGCTGAGAAAGGTTTCCTGCCCCCTGAAGAAGAGCCAGAGGCCCCTTGGATGCGGCCATTTGCGTAAGCGCCCCTTTGACCACCTGCTGATGCTCAGGGACATACATCATCACCTGATCACCATCCACATAAATCTGCTCTTCAGACGGGTGGAGATAATCCCATCGAAGCAATCCAGGTTTTTTTAAATAGAGCCGCCCGGAAGACGTAAACCCGGTCGTAAATCCCTCAAGAATGGTTTCCTGGACAAAGTCGGCTTGCAAATCTTTAGTCTGAGCGTAACGAGCATCAACTTTCCCAACAATATCCTCTATGACGGAGGCAGAAGTGGAAGCGGCCGAGGCACCGGGTACAGGCATCATTAAAAACCCAACGATGACTAGAAAGAGGGCACCTCGCAGGAACAGCAGTGCCATCATCCTATCTCCGCAATGGCCGTACTTCGAGCGAGGACCTCTCGTCTCCCATCACGCCCTGGTGCACTCACCAGACCTTCCTCCTCCATTTGCTCAATCATTCGGGCTGCTCGTGGATACCCCACCCTTAAGCGACGCTGAATAAACGAGGCTGAAGCTTGGCCCGTGGTCATCACCAATTCTCTGGCCCGCTCATAGGTCTCATCGCGCTCCTGTTCATCCACCGAGGGTTCTTGCACGGACTCCAAAGCCACTGGGTCATAGATGGGGGTGGCTTGGGATTTCACCCATTCGACTACCCCACGCACTTCCTCATCTGAGACATAGGGACCGTGCAGTCTATTAATGCCGCCGGTGCCAGAAGATAAAAACAGCATATCACCTTTCCCCAAAAGACTTTCTGCTCCATTCGCATCCAAAATAGTCCGGGAATCAATCTTGGAAGAAACCTGATAAGCGATACGTGCTGGAAAATTGGCCTTTATCAGCCCAGTTACGACATCAACCGATGGTCTTTGAGTCGCCAAGACGAGATGAATGCCGGACGCACGGGCCATTTGGGCAAGTCGGGCAATGCGGTCCTCAATATCCTTAGGAGCCACCATAATCAAATCGGCAAACTCATCAATGACCACCACGATGTAGGGCAAAAGAACCCGCTCTTCTTGTGAAGATTCCAACAAAGGAGCCCCTTCCTCCACATTCATGGATTGGCCCTTGCTCAGCTTCTTCACGGTCAGAAGTGGAGAACCCGCCTCCTGAGAATCGGTAACTTTTTTATTGTAGGCATCAATATTTCGAACTCCCAATTCCGCTAATACCTGGTAACGCCGCTCCATTTCTTGTACGACCCACCCAAGCCCACGAGCCGCCTCTTTGGGATTCGTGATGACCGGACGAATGAGGTGAGGGATCCCATCATACACCTGCAATTCCAACACTTTGGGATCGATTAACAAGAGCTTCACTTCATCAGGATGCGCAGTAAAGAGGATATTCAATAAGAGGCAGTTCAGCCCTACACTTTTTCCTGACCCCGTCGCACCCGCAACCAACAAATGGGGCATGGTTCGGAGATCCGTCACCACCGGTCGCCCAAAGATATCTTTTCCCAAGGCCAAAGCCAGCTTTGAGCGAGCCCGCGTGAAGGCCTCCGACGTCAACATCTCTTTCAACCCAACCGTTTCCCGCTGAGGATTCGGCACTTCAATCCCAACTGTGGATTTTCCTGGGAGAGGAGCCACAACCCGAACCTTTAGGGCTTTTAAGGCCATGGCCAGATCATCAGCCAAATTCACAATGCGGGCGACTTTGATGCCGGGACCGGGAGCAAACTCGTACATGGTAATCACCGGTCCGGGATGCACATCTGTGACGCCTCCCTCAATCCCAAAACTTGCCAACGTGTTCACCAGAACTTCGGACTGGGATTTCAACACCGCATCGGTCTGATGCGCCGCCCGCACAGCATGCGTATCCAAGAGATCGACGGGGGAAGGCATTTGATAGGACTTTGAAATTTGCCTGCGAGAGATAAAGGTGTCGTCGACTTCTTCAATGAGGGGAAGAGTGGGCACAATCTCGATTGTAGCTGGAAGATCATCTCTGTTCACCTTGGATAACTTGGACTTGGATTCCACAGCTTCCAATACCGTTGTGCCAATACCCCCACGGGCAGCCAATTGACGATTAATCCGAATTGATTTATTCATTTTTGGCTGGGCATCTGATGCCCACCAGTCTCGCTCTTTCACCGACTCCACCATGGTATTTTTGAGGCGTACCCCGAGATTCAAGGTTGTTCGAGCAACTTGCCCAATCGATACCGGCACAAGCAAAAGAAAAGCAATCAGTAACAGAGCCACTAACATGATAGTGGCACCGGTGACCGCCAGATACGACCCGAGTCCGACCGCCACCCATTGTCCCACCACTCCACCCTGGCCGACTCCTAGGACATCCATCCCGGATAGTTGAGGCCCGGCTGAAAATTGAAGATGTAGCAGCGCACTGACAGACAGAACGCCAATCAGCGATCCGAATAGACTTCCCGACGTCATACGAATTTTTTCGCCCCATAAGACGCTTAAACCCAACATAACAAGTAACAACGGCACAACATAGGCTCCCCCTCCTACAACAGTTAAGAGGGAAAACGCGAGCGTAGCCCCAATCGGGCCTACCGCGTTTTCGGGAACAGAATTAGAGGAAGAGTGGTCAACAAAAAGGATCTGATCGGCTGGAGAAAAAGTGGCCATACTGAGCAGGCCCAGAATGCCCAAGGTGGCAAGCACAATCCCTACAACTTGTGTGGTTAAGATAGAAAATCCCTTGGCTTGGTCTTTTATTGGCTTGCTCTTCGAATTAGGGAAGATACTCATCAAAAAATCCTACCATAAGTGTTTCTATCGAGCAAACAACCCTTACGCATATAACAAGGTTGGTCCAAGGCCCTTGAGGTGTTAAGAAACGGAAGGAAACAATGGGTCAGTGAGCGCTTCACTTAAATTCTGAAACTCCTCCACCGACAGCGTTTCCGCTCGTCGGGTTAACATGATACCTGTACGCTCTTGAGCCCTTTCCAGGCAGATCAAAGGAAAACCCGCTCCTCGTAGTGCATTGAGGAGGGTTTTTCGGCGTTGCCCAAATGCTGCCCGTACCACCAAAGCAAATGCGTCGGCTTCTTGAGTAGAGAAAAGCTGAGGAACACGAAGATCCAACCGTACCACTCCGGAATCTACATCAGGAACGGGGCGAAAGCATTTTCGAGACACGGGGAAACCGAAACGGACATCAGCTAAGCGCTGCGCCATAACCGAGAGCACACCATAGTCTTTAGTATTAGGGTTGGCGGTTAACCGCTTTGCAACTTCCAGTTGTACAGTTAAGACCATTCGACGGATCATGGGCCGAGCTTCTAACAACCGAAACATAATGGGCGTTGAAATGTTATAGGGTAGATTGGCCACCACCACAGCAGGTTCCGGCAGCTGATCGAAGGGATAGCGGAGCGCGTCGTATTCTTGAATATCAAGGTTCGAGCATTCCGCAAATTCCTCTTTCAAGAAACTCACCATCCGGGGATCGACTTCCAGGGCTAACACCTGCTTTGCCGATTGGCACAACAATCTGGTCAACGCGCCGCCTCCAGGCCCAATTTCGCAGACATAATCATTAGGCTGGAGGTCCGCCAGATTGATAATTTTCCGGAGTAAATTGGGGTCAATCAGGAAATGCTGACCGAGCCGTTTGCGCGGATAAGGAGGAAGCGGTGCCATTATAGGCGTGGAGAAAAATGAGAAGGGTCATACCGGTGTTTCATAGGGACAGGGGCATCAGGGGATGCCGGTGGTCTGAATGTCCTTAAGCAACTTCTTAAGATGCCGGCGACACATGTCCACTTCATCGGCTAATTCATCAAACACATCGCCCACAAAATAGGTGGTTTCCAGCCATTCCTTCGTAATGTGTTGAAGATATGCCTCACTCACATAGGGGGCCAAACCTTCAACGACCTTTCTTTTCCATTTCGTGACATGGTCTTTCCCTTGCACCGCATTGAGGGCCTTCTCGGCCTGGGCATGAATGGTGTTAATTTCCTCTATTTGACTTTGAATAAACGCTAATAACTCGGAGG
>CABVRQ010000021.1:25026-27966 GCA_902500695.1 uncultured Nitrospira sp.
GTCGCCGCCGAATCATCTTGAGCCAAAGGAGTCATTGTGCCAGCGATCCATCCACGCAGAGTCCGGACCAGGAGCGCTCCGCCAACCTGAGCCATTCGTGAAGCTAACTCTCCTGAAGTCTCGTCCGGGCCTATAGAAATCACTTCCTGTTGAAGAATGGCCCCCGTGTCCATCCCTTGGTCCATGAGCATGATCGTCACCCCGGTCTCCGCCTCTCCATCGATCACAGCCCATTGAATGGGAGCAGCACCCCGATACTTCGGGAGAAGGGACCCATGAACATTCAGACAGCCTTTCGGGGGAAGATCAAGAATGGTTTTTGGCAAAATACGCCCAAACGCGGCAACCACCACCAGATCAGGTTCCCATGTTCGAAGAATCTCCATCAATTTGGGATCCTTCATTTTCTCAGGCTGCACCACCGGGATATTTTGTGACAATGCAAGCGCCTTTACCGGGCCCATTTGAACTTTCTTCCCACGCCCACTCGGTCGGTCAGGCTGACACACGACACCCACGACAGAAAATTCTGTCTTCAATAACTGCTGAAGCGTAGGAACAGCAAAGGCGGGGGTTCCCATAAACACGATGCGCATGACTAATTTCCTAACAGCGGACAAAGAGGAAAAGCAATTGAACAGAATAATGCTTGCTGACTCTCCAGGACAATAACATCCCACTTGCTTTTCCAAGCTCTCTTTTGGCCATGCCCACGCGCATTGACTCCCTTTCAATTACTGTGATAGAAGCCCACGCGGGGGCATACTCTCACATCCTTGACGCCTTAAATTTAGGAAATGGATCGCAATCATGGGTGGACATAGCCATTGGTCAACAATTAAGCGACACAAAGGCGCACAAGATGCCAAGCGTGGGAAAATCTTCACGCGCGTGATCCGTGAAATTTCCATTGCCGCTCGTAGCGGCGGCGACCCAGACGGTAATCCAACCTTACGCCAAGCCATTGCGAAATCCAAAGAAGTGAATATGCCTGCCGATACAGTCAAACGGGCTATTCAGCGAGGTACCGGGGAACTTCCGGGAATGCAATTCGAAGAGTTTATGCTGGAGGGGTATGGACCAGGAGGGACGGCACTCCTCCTGGAAATTTCGACCGATAAACGCAACCGGACCGTAGCCGAAGTTCGAAATATTCTCACAAAAAATAATGGAACGATGGCTGAAGCCGGCGCAGTTGCCTGGCAATTTCAAAAAAAAGGGTTACTGGTCATCGAAAACCAGGCGGTGACTGAAGAACAACTATTCGATCTGGCCCTGGAAGCGGGAGCTGAAGACGTGAAGCAAACTCCCACCGGATTTGAGGTCATTTCGGAACCAGCAAATTTCGAAGCCGTCAAGGAAGCCTTACAGAAGGCCAATATTGAAGCCAGCCTGTCCGAGCTCACTTTCCTCGCGCAAAACCATATTCAACTTGAAGGCAGAGATGCAGAACAAGCCTTAAAACTCATGGATCTCCTAGACGAGAACGAAGACGTCTCCAAGGTCCATGCCAATTTTGAGATATCTGACGAATTGATGGAGAAAATGGCTGCAGAAAGTACCTAGCCTTTTTGATTCCACTCCATTCTGCCGATCTTTTTCTCTTACCGATTTCTCTGATCGATCTTGATTTCTCCTGTCACCTTCCCCTTTTGACGAATAACTGAGTTTGACCAAAATATGATTGCCTCACTTTCGGGAGTCCTCTCTTCTAAGACGCCACAAGATGCCGTCATTTCCGTGCAGGGTGTGGGTTATCAAGTGTTCATCGCACTGTCCACCTATTTCACCCTTCCTGATCTCAATGCTCCGGTTCAGGTTTTCGTCTCCACACATTGCCGCAACGACACCATTCAGCTCTTCGGCTTTGGTTCTTCAGAAGAGAAACAGGCCTTTTCACTGCTCACAACTATCACCGGAGTCGGCCCGAAACTCGCACTGAGTGCGTTATCGACCCTTTCCGTCCCAGATTTGTGTACAGCCATTGAAACCGGTGATCTTGAAACCTTAGGTTCCATCCCCGGCGTTGGGAAAAAATCGGCGAGTCGAATCGTCCTGGAGTTAAAAGACAAAACCAATCGCATCATGATTTCGGATTCCCACAAACCCTCAACAGCCCCAATGGAACCTACCAACTTTCTCCAGGAAGAAGCCGCCTCGGCCCTCATCAATTTGGGGTACCGCGCCCCCGAAGTCAAAAAGGCCATGAATCTCGCGACGGCTAAGTTGGACGAAGGATATGAACTCGAAGACCTCATCCGCACGACCCTCAAAGAATTAGCCAAAGGTTAAAAGGAGCCGTTATTTCCTGGGTCTCATAGGTAATGGCCTCTCCAAAGTATTAAAGTATTGGCCAAAGTTTAGGAATATGGGATTCTTTCTGTAAAAAAGCTGTTACCAAAATGTGAAATCAGGGATAGAGGAAGAAAATTTTCATCCCGGAAACCGATGTTATGGGACTGTTGAATATTTCTCATATTTTGCCTTTTCACCACATAGATGAGTAAAAGAATCCCGAACGGGAAAAATAAGGGAGTGTTCATAAAAGCTCGTTCAGCAAGGCCACAGCCGATTAGACGAGCGGACCATACGGAGGAGTATGTGAGCACGACCAATCGGCGAGAATTCCGCTGGCGAAATTTTCCAACACTCCCGTTATTAAATTTTGGCACAAGAAACTAAAACCTAACAGGCCACTAATCCGCGGACTTCACCCCAAAGCTTGCCCGCCACAAACAAGCCTGACAAGGCCCGGATCAGGTCTTAAAAATCTTAGAGTTGCAGAGCTGAAAGTAAGGTGGGTTGGTTTCAGACAGGCTAGAGGGTTTCACGGATTTTTTGACCGTTGTAACCGCTTTCCAATACGCGCTTAAAAAAGCGCAACACATCCGCTAAGTCAAACCAAAAGCCGCAATTGATACATTTCGCGTTGAACCGGCG
>CABVRQ010000021.1:28066-30148 GCA_902500695.1 uncultured Nitrospira sp.
CGATTTAAAATCACCGCCACACAGCCCGCAAGTACTCCACCCCCAAAAACCGTCAATCCCATAGAAAGTATTACTTCCCACGTCCCGGAATGCGACGAACCGTAAATCAGGTCTCTCATGCCGCCCTGAACCAGCAAGACGGCTAAGGTCAACAGAGAACCCATTCCAAACCACCAGCCAAAAGTTCGCACATTCTCCTCACAAGGCTGAATCACGCTTTGGAACGGCGTTACGCCTCTTTCTGAAAGGCAAATTTACTGTAAACATTGCAGAAATCGGGTGTCAAGAACAATCCGTCGAAGTATCAAGAAGAGGGAGTTCCCGAAAGTTTGCCCTTCCGGATATTCAACCCATGATGTAAAAAAATAGAGACATTACTAGATGCGTTATTCACGACCGCCAACCCTGGTTCTTCTCCCCGATCGGTTGCAATCAATAGGGTGGTCAATGCAAAGGGGGCATGCGGGGTGGGATAATCCCTTGGAGGATAGTGAAACGTCCCATCGCCATTCCCAAATAGCAACGAAATACTCCCGGATTGAATATTGGCAACGGCCACATCCGGCACCTTGTCTCCGTCAAAATCCTGAGCCACCCCAAAATTTGGACCGGCATCGCCTCCTGATTCTCTTCCCTCTTGAAAAGTCCCATCCCCGTTTCCTAAAAACACGGTAATCGTGTTCATCTCACCGTTAATCACGAGAAGATCTAGGGCTCGATCAGTATTGAAGTCCGCAAAGGAGACCCCCAAGGGCCGTTTGCCCGTTCGATAGTCAGTTGGAGATTGGAAGGTGCCATCCCCCAAACCTAACCAGATCGACACCGCATGACTCATCGGCCCTCCATTGGTCACTGCCAAATCCAAATGTTTATCTCCATTCAAATCCTCCGTAGCCACAGAGGTAGGCGTATCTCCATATTCATATAACGACCCCAATCGAAATTTTCCGTTGCCCATACCCAACAGGATTTGAATTTTGTCGTTGCGGAGGGCCACCGCTAAATCAGGAAGGAAATCTTCATTGAAATCTCCTGTGGCAATACTCACCGGTGTACGGTGAACCAGGTATTGGGCCCCACGCAAAAAAGTGCCATCGCCTTGCCCCAAGAACACGAGAGCATGATTATCCCCGGAACACGCCACGACCAAATCCGGCACGTGGTCAAGGTTAAAATCATCAACAGCCACATTCCTCGGCTCCTGACAAGCAGAAATCGTTTTTTGGTCCTGAAAACTCCCGTCCCCTTTTCCCAAGAGCAGGGACAGGGAATTTCCCTGAATATTGCTGGTGATCAAATCCGTAAATCCATCACCGTTAAAATCACTTGCCCGGATTGACGTAGGGTTTTTCCCGACGGGAATGTCTAAGTAATGATATATCAGATCAGGAGGCTGATACTCTTCACGTGATGGACAACCGCCCAAGAACAACAAGCCCAAAAGGCCCAGAGAAATGACAAGTCGAGCCCACAAGGATTGACTGGAATACAATTCTACTTGCCTTTCTCCAGAATATGTGGGTGGAGAGGGTGCCAATTTAGATGCAGGATAAACCATGCCCAGCGCCCCGAGTATACGGATTTTCCCAAATGATGTAAAACCGGCTAGTAGTCCGATAAATCTCATTTTTTCTAAGAAGCTACAGACTTTGCCAAAGGTTATTTTGAAGGGGATGACCGTAGCCCACTGGATGACACGACTCTCTTTATGTTATAGAGGTCTCTTGTCTTTTTGTCTGTTTGTAAGGAGGAAACCATGGCTGAGGAAAAGCAAAAAATTGATCTAAGCATGTATGGGGTGGCCGAAATCATAAAATGGTGCATTACCCGCAACAACGGACGTATCCCGGGCTGCGATACCGCAGTCTTCAAAGCGCTTCAAGCAGCGGTGGCCGAGAGGCCAACCACAGGAGATTACTATACGCTGGATCAATTTTATAAAACACGGAAAGTCTTCGAATTCACTCAAGGTGAGGTAGCAGTGGTTGATCGATGCCTTTATGATCTCCCGAATTTTGACGGCGCTCAGCTACCACAAATTCGTTACAAATTTTGGCCAGCGACTGTCTGTCAAAACTAAGA
>CABVRQ010000021.1:30248-54978 GCA_902500695.1 uncultured Nitrospira sp.
AGCCGAGGGGTATCCTGCGCTGTTTTTATGAATTAAAGGAAGAACCCTGCTGACTCGAGGCAAAAGGGATGCTTACCCTTGCCCCTGAAGCAAATCGAGCGGAGAGAAATCATCGGTCAGAATTTCGCCAGGAACCAGTACGACCGGCTCCTCTGACATGAAAAATGCAAACCCTTCTGGCGGAAATCGATCACGATTCATCTGACGAGCCAAGACATCCAAAAAGTTCGAACCGCGCATAACGGAGACAGGTTTCCCACCAAAAAAAATCAGGTTCACGGACCCTTTTTTTGTATCTAACCATTCAGGGCCCGCGACCCCGTAGGGCACCACTTCAGGAAACGCCAGTTGCATTGTGGTCAACACCGCTTGTGCGCGGCGAACATTCGCCGGCGCATCGGAGGAAGCCAGATTCACGGCAACCGCGCCTTCAGGATTCACATGCTTCCGTAATTCTTCAAAGAATTCCTGAGTCGTCACATGGAACGGAATGAGATGCCTGGCAAACACATCGACCCACACCACGTCATACTGGAAAGGGTTGTTTCGTAAAAACGTGCGGGCGTCTTCCACATACACATGATGGTTGAGCGGTGGCGTATAACCAAAATACCGTTCAGCGGCTTGGACGACAGACGGGTCCATTTCGACAACATCCAATTCTAAATCCGGCCAGTGGTTCCCTAGCCACTTGGCCAATGATCCTCCGCCATGGCCTAGGATCAATCCTCGCTTAGGATTCTCGACAAGTGGCAACACACCCATCATGACTTGGCTATAGGGCAAGGCAAGAGATTCCGGCGTCGCTTTCCACATCACCGCGTGGAAAGTATTGTCCAAAATAAGATACCGGAATAAATCATTTTCACTCACTCTCACCTGTTGGTACGGGCTATCTTCCTGATAAATGGCCGGTGGCAAAATGCTGACCGGATGAAACCCCATCCAGGTTAATCCGCCTACGCAGGCAAGGAGCATGGCCTGTAAACCAGGCTGGAGTATGCCAACTCTCAATGTCCACCATAGACCAAGACAGATCTGGACCACGCCAAGGATAGCGACTAATGTGGTACTACCCAACCAGGTTAAAAGATAAAACGAGGTCCCCCAGGTTCCGACAAGACTCCCAATGGTTGAAACCGCAATCATGCCACCCGTATGACGTCCAAGATGCCCCATATCCCCGATAGCCAAACGCAGGAGAGCCGGAAGAACACCGCTCAATCCAAATGCCGGAACCGCCAACAGCACACTCGCTGCAAAACATGGCCCCCATCGAGGATCCTGAATCCATCGGGCCACGCCAAAAACTACGGGCTGCCCTACCCATGCCAATAACAGGGTCCAAGCGCCGGACAGCAACAACAGCCCAGCTAACACCCTCTGCGGAGCGTATCGATCAGCCAGCCAGCCTCCGGCAGCATACCCACTACTCATGGCAGCCAGAACCACCCCGATCAGTCCGCCCCAGACAAAAAGTGAGCTTCCAAAAACCGGCGCCAGAAGGCGACTCCCTAAGATTTCCAGCGCCATCACCACCGCACCGGTCGAAAACGCGGTCGCAAAACACCACCATCGTGGCAGACTGGATTGAGTCAACGAAGATCTTGTCATAAGATGAAGAACTGCATGGACAAAAGGGATGTGATGCTAAAGCATGAATTAAAGTGTGTCAATTCAAGACCAAGTGAAAACGCGCCTGTCCACGTCCTGCGTGCGAACCCGGGTCCCCTTATAATAGGGCAAGACAATCGTGCACTGACATCTGACAGGTGAAACAACTCAACCCTATCCGGTAATATTCCTATTCGGATGTCCCAATCAGGTCAACCTCCACCAGTCCCGTCTTCTCCTCAGAGAGAGACCCATCGTATTAGCCGTGCAGCCGGGCTGATCGGCGGAGCCACTTTCTGCAGTCGAATTCTCGGATTTATCCGAGATGTCATTCTCGCCAATTTGTTTGGCGCCAACGCTTCCGCAGACGCATTTTACATCGCTTATCGAATTCCCAATCTGTTGCGAGAACTTTTTGCGGAAGGATCCATGTCTTCCGCCTTTATTCCGGTTTTCACCGAATATCATTCGACCCGGTCCAAGCAGGAAACCTGGGAGTTAGCCAGCGCAGCATTCACCACGCTCCTGACGCTCGTGACCTTTGTCACCTTAATGGGCATCGTTGCCGCGCCAAGTCTCGTCTGGCTCCTGGCACCAGGCCTCCATGGGCAGGCGAATCAACTTGCCACAACCACGCTCCTCACACAAATTATGTTTCCCTACTTACTCTTCGTGAGTCTTGCGGCCCTGGCCATGGGGATACTCAATTCCCTCCATTCATTTGCCGTTCCTGCCTTGGCTCCGGTCTTTTTCAATCTGTGTGTCATTTTCTTCGCCGTAGCGATTTCACCATTCTTTGATCAAGCGATTCTTGCTGTGGCCATTGGCATTGTGGTGGGAGGACTCGCTCAATTCCTGATGCAATTACCCAGTTTACATAAACATGATTTCCCCTTGTCCTGGAATTTTCATCCACGCCATCCCGGGGTTCGGCGGATGGGCCTCCTCCTCATTCCTTCCTTGCTGGGATTAGCGGTGACCCAAATCAATCTCACCGTCAGCACGATTTTAGCTTCGTATTTTCAAGGGGGCCCCACCTATCTGTTCTATGGAATGCGCCTCATTCAATTCCCATTAGGGATATTTGGTGTGGCAATGGCCACAGCCATTTTGCCCACCCTATCCGGCCAAGCAGCCCGTGGAGCCATTCATGAACTTCGGGAAACGGTGAATTTTGGTTTACGCATGGTGCTATTTATCATCCTTCCATCAATGGTTGGGCTGATGCTGTTACGCATACCCATTATTCATGTATTTTTTGAGCATGGCGCCTTTTCGGCGATGGATACGGTTGGAACCGCTTCGGCGCTTCTCGGATTTTCTATTGGATTGTGGGCGTTCGCCAGTTATCGAATTCTGGCAACCGCATTTTATTCCCTTCAAGATACAAAGACACCGGCCATCGTGGCTGTGGTTGCGGTTGGCCTCAACATTGGACTGTCATTATGGCTTATGCAATGGCTTCAATACACCGGGTTAGCCCTGGCTACCGCCTGTGCCGCCATGGGGAACACCCTTATCCTACTTGCAATTTTAGGGAATCGGCTTCAGGGGTTACTGTGGAAGACACTCGGAATATCTCTGGTCCGCACAGGAACAGCCCTTCTCCCTCTCATCGCCGTTTGCGGCTGGATTGCAGGATTTCCGCTTTGGCAGACAACAGGACAGAGCCTAGAAAAAATTGCCTGGTTGAGCCTGGCACTTGTTGCGAGCACGATTGGATATTTTTCCGTTCACCACGTATTCATGTCAGAGGAACTTACACACCTGAAGCTCATGTTGCGACGGAAAATACGAAAACCATCTTCCACAACATAAGCGTTCAGACTCACACGCATGCCGTCCTCATGACCGGCTGGGCTTAGGATAGTCGTTAGCACGAAAGGGTTTCATGATTGCCGTCATTCAAGGCGTCAAACGGACATCCGGCACGGTTGCAACCCAAGTCATCGCCCCCATCAACCGGGAGCTCGTCATTCTGTTAGGGGTAGCCCAAGGCGATACAGATCAAAACGTGTCCTTCATGGTCGAGAAAATTCCTCGATTTCAAATTTTTCCTGACACTCAAGGGGAAATGACTGATGCGCTTCCAGACATCAATGGTGAACTCCTTCTAATCTCTCAATTCACGTTACTGGCCAATACCAAAAAGGGACGACGCCCAAGCGTTGAATTGGCAGCACCCCCGGAAGAAGCACGTCTGCGATATCGGGAAACACTGGAACAATTACGAGCCCTTGGCCTATCCGTATAAGCAGGAGTATTTGCCGCAATGACGATCCCATGACCCTCATCCTGGACAGCAGGGCAGGCAAAGGAGTAAAAAAGGTTAAGAACCTCTTACGTCAGGCCGATAGACACACATAGAAACCGACACACCCTGACGAAGGGACATTCGGTGGAAAGAGAGGGAAGGGCATTTATGACACAAATCCCTGAACAGCATCCTCTAAGACAGTTATTTGGCCGGTTGACAGAACGAAACTTTTCCGAAGCATTGGGATGGCCGGACTTTCAAGTAACAGAATACGTTTCAAACCTGCTCCTCGAATTTATCCATATCGATCAACTCGCCCGCATCAAAGACCATGAGGGAGAACCCGTCGAAACAGTAGTGGAACTCTTGTATGCGGCCGAATCCCATAGCCAACAGTCTTCTGCTGAAAAAGAGCGCGATATTCATCGTCACATCGGGGACCTGACTTTATTTCTCGCCGGACTCTTCCCCGAATATTGCAAACGAATAAAATGCTCCGGACTGATTCACCACAAAGATTTTTTGGTGGATTACGTCAAAGCCGGCAAACGCTCCTACAGCATTGTCGCGACACATCAAGACCCTCAGGGGAAAAATCCACCCGCACTCTTTCAAACGCTTTCAACAAATTTTGAACTCTGTGTCGCGGGCCTTGGGTTTGTCCGACTGGACCTTGACCGTTGTCAAGATCCGAACCTGAACCAAGCACAAAGCCATCTATTCCATTAGGCGCTGTTCTTCCAGGCATTCCCCTCCGCCCGCTCCTCAATATTGCTATCCACCTGGACCCTATTCTCTGACTCCCAAAATTATCCGGGATGGCCTGCCTCAACATTTACAGACTCGGCAAAACGGACAACAACTGCCTCAACATCAATAGGACCGAACATCACAATCATATCGAGGCCCCATGTTTTTCACTTGCATTTTCCTTGATCCGGTTTTCTCGCTCCAAGCGGGTCAAACAGGAGAATCGGTTCCGAATCAACCGGAGCGAAAGGAATTTCCCTCTAACACCTATTCAGATGGTCAATAAATATGCCGAAATGTCTGTAATTAGAAAACATCACAAATACATCCTCGTGTTCATAGATCCAATTAACGAGGTTTAGAACAACCCAGGATGCAGAGACTTTAGAGGCACTCGCGAAGGTCCTCTGACCATGAGCCTTTTATGACACCAGAACTTGAAAAGAAACTACAATCCTGCCCAAGTCTTCCAAGCCCGACAAACGTCGCCATACAAATAATCAACTTAGCCAACGAACCGGAACTCGACCTCAACAGGTTTATCAGAATTCTCAATTGTGACCCGGCGCTGGCCAGTAAAATCCTACGAATCGCCAATTCTCCTTTATACCCCTATTGCAAAAAAGTTGAAAGTCTTCAACAAGCAGTCCTGGTTCTGGGTCTTAATGCGACTATTTCTCTTGCCCTGTCCTTTTCATTAATAAAATCCCTGCAAACCAGTCGCGGAACTGGCTTGGACTATGGAATGTATTGGAAACGTGCACTTTTGGCAGGAACAGCCAGCCGTGTCCTTGGAACGGCCTGTGGGTTGGTCGAAATTGAAGAGTTATATCTTTCGAGTCTTATGCAGGACCTGGGAATGCTCGCCCTCGATCAGGTGTTCCCTGACCTCTATAATCCCTCTGACCTGGATCAAACATCCCATCCCAGAATCATCTCCCATGAATACCAACACCTAGGAGTCAATCATGCCGCCGTGGGGAGTTGGCTCCTGACCCAGTGGAATTTCCCGGATCGCCTCCGATTGGCCGTGGCCGGAAGCGATGACCCCTCTCGCATTCCCCTGGGAGATGAACGCGCAAAATTTGTCCACTGTGTGTCGCTGTCCGGGAAAATTGCGGAAATCTTTTTACGCGACGCTCAAGGCGCCTATCTACAATCCGTCAAAGAAGAGGCCTATGCTTCGCTGAATCTCACCCCAATGGCGCTCATGGAAGTATTGGAAACAACGCAAGGGCTTCTTCCAGAAACAGAGAAAATATTTCAGATGGACTTACAGCCATGGACCGAACCTCAAGCCATTTTGGAAAAAGCCAGGGAGTCACTTCTCCTTCGAAGCCTTCAGACTCTCAAGGAAGTTCAGGAGCTCCAACAGAATAATGCCGCCATGGAAGCCAAGTTCCACAATTTGGAAGAAACCCACCGCCACGATCCACTCACCGGGGCATTGGCAAGAGCCTACTTGGATAAATACTTAGAAGCCTCTTTTGAGCATGCTCTTGCCAACGAAGAATGTCTGACCCTGGTATTTGGGGACCTTGATAAATTTAAATCCGTCAATGATACCTATGGTCACCAGGCTGGGGATGTGGTTCTTCAATCAACCGCCCATCTCTTACAGTCAAAGCTTCGCACCACCGATTCGGTCGGACGCTACGGAGGAGAAGAGTTCGTGCTCATCCTGCCAAAAGCCTCATCAACCACCGCTGTCATGGTGTGCGAAAGAATCCTCTCCGCGTTTCGGGACACCACTCATGAAATTGCCGGAGACAAACACATTACCATCACCATTTCTCTTGGAATCGCGACCCACACACCGGATCACCCCTATCTCACTGTCACCGATTTGCTCCATGCCGCAGATGAAGCCGTCTACTATTCTAAAACCCAAGGTGGCGACAGGCACACCTCCTATGACAAAATACAAACCGAACAATCAGTTTAAAAGATAAGAAAAGACACCACGACTCGCTACCGCGCTTTTTTTTAATCCCTTCGCCCTTTGCCTAAGCTAACACTTATCCCCACACCGAAAGTCCTGATCCATGGGGGTGCAGGTTCCCGACAACCGACCCACAGTCAATCAATGTGCCTGACAGAGGCACTCATAGGAGGATACGAAATCCTCAAAACAGGGCATTCACCCTTAGATGCTGTAGAAAGTATGATCGGCTACCTGGAAGAATCCGGATTGTTTAATGCCGGGCGAGGATCGCTTCGACAACTCGACGGCACTCAACGGATGGACGCGTCGATCATGGAGGGCCAGACCCTATCGGCTGGTGCTGTAGCCGGACTGGAAGGATATCTTCATCCAATCCACGCCGCGCGACGAATCATGACCGATACCGACCATGTGTTGATGGCCGGACCCCATGCCAATCGCTTGGCTCGATTCTTCGGTCTGGCGCGCATGACGCACCGGAAGACACCGATTGAACAGAAGCGCATTCCGAGGTCAATAAAAAATATCAATCCTAAATCCCATGATTTGTATCGTAAAATGGGAGTGTTTGACACAGTGGGAGCAGTCGCCATCGACCGTGCCGGCCATCTTGCCGCAGGGGCCTCCACAGGGGGAGTTGCGGTCATGTTACCTGGACGGGTTGGGGATACTCCCTTAATCGGCGCTGGAGTCTATGCCGACAATACCGCCGGCGCCATTTCCATGACGGGTTTAGGGGAATCCATTATACGAGCCGGCATGGCCAAACATATGGCTATCCTGCTCGGTCTCGGCTGGACGCCCGTAAGAGCTGCCAACTATGCCCTCAAGGCACTGGTCAGCCGTATTCAAGGGGAGGCCGGATGTCTCATCCTCGATCGCACTGGCAGGTTTGCGATTCGGCATACCACTCCATGGATGAGCGCCGGGTATTGGAACGGCCGCGGCAAGCCTATCGTGAAAAACCGTTTTCCCTGAAAGGTTGCTAAAAGCCCCCTTTTAATTGAACGCTCAACCCTAGCCGTTTATCGAAAAATAGCACCATATTTTCATTGATCATCCGGAACATGCGATACTTCGGGAAGGAATCTATACTATGTCTTCTTCTACCTTTCATCTCTCTATTCCGGTCAGGGATATTGAATCCACGAAAGAATTCTACGCCCAAGGCTTGGGATGCGGCGTGGGCCGCCAGTCTTCCGTCGCCATCACATTGAATTTTCATGGCCACCAAATTGTCGCCCATGTGACCGAAGACCTTGGACCTCAACAAAAAAGTATCTACCCGCGACATTTCGGGTTAATCTGCCGAACAGAAGAGGAATGGAATGAACTCCGGGACCGGGCCCACGGAAATAGACTGATGTTTTTCCGTGAACCCCGTCGACGATTTCCTGGTACTCCTCTCGAACATTTGACGTTTTTCCTGGAGGATCCTTCGCATAATCTGCTTGAATTCAAATATTACCTCAATGCGAATGCCATCTTCGGGGAAGAGACGTTTTCTCAAATTGGCGACGCCCACGAACTGAACGGGTAGAAGCTTTTCTCTCACCTGACAGGATTCTCCGGGCAACACTATCGAAGGGCTTCGAGCACTTCCGAAAAATGACCGTTCACTTTGACCTTAGGAAATATATTCCTAATGGTCCCGTCTTCATTAATCACCACCGTCGTGCGTTCAATCCCCATATATTTTCGACCATACATGGATTTCTCCTTCCACACACCAAATGCCTGGATCATGGCCTTGGACTCATCACTCAATAAGGGAAAATTAAGTTGAAATTTATCGGAAAACTTCCGGTGGGACGAGACTGAATCCCCACTCACTCCGAATACAACCGCCCCGCTCTTTCTCAATTCCTGAATACCATCCCGAAAGGAACAGGCTTCTGTCGTACAGCCAGGCGTGTCATCTTTTGGATAGAAATACACAACCACTTTTTTTCCTCGAAGTTCGGATGAGTTCACAATGTTTCCAGTGTCATCGGGAAGGGAAAAGGCTGGAGCAGGATCACCAACCTGTAACTCACTCGTAGAAACGATAAGCGGACTCAGCAGAGCAGGTTTTTTCGTTTTAGGGGGGGATGCCCTTTTGACTGTTGTTGATGTTTTTCGAGATCCTGAAGCCACCCCCTGACCGGTTGATGAGGAACGCTTGGGTGTTGCCTTCTTTTTTGCAGCTACCTTCGGTTTTGTCGGTTTTGATTTTAACGGGCTTTTTTTCTTAGGCTGGGCTTTTTTCGCTTTGGATGCCATAGGATCCTCCTCTGATGACAAGTAGGTAAAACGTACCGTGATCACTCTTTCGCTGGAAAAAACTAACCCTGCTCAATATAGGAGATTCTCGTCATCTCCCTGGTGATGAGCGGCCATTGTACATCGGATCACAGGCTTCATTCCTCTATTTTTTCAAGGAAGCAGGCAACATGCCCCGAATCCTTGCTGACGAATGGATCGGGTATGGGGTAGATGCCTTGGAATCCTTTTGGCAGATAATCCTTTGTCCCAGGCCATCTCATTAATGGCAAAATAAAAGAGTATATCCACTAAAGAACGGGAAAAAGGAGTTGACGAACTTTAAAAAAAACGCATCATTCAGGGAAAAGGTTGACCATGAGGGTGAACCTCTTTTCACCCAACCTGTGGGTACAGAAACAAACCTCCGACTTGGGGTTTCAATCCTAAGCTTATTTCCGTTTATGGTTCACCCGCCTATATTGGAACTTTGGTAAGTGGAGGGGCTCCCCCATACTTACTGGTTCTCTAAAGGCGCCAAAATAACAGGAAGAAGAAGAATACCGGCTGGAGTTACCAATTCAATCCAGGAAGGGACAAACTCTTGATCGGGCTTTCAAGGCCTCACCCCACCGCCAGGGGATTTGAAGCGGAAGGCATTCCCCCGGCTTAGCTGATGGGCTCTTCAATTCGGAAAGAGGGAGAAGTTAAGGAAGTGTATTCATGAAGCCGCAATTCTAATGTTTTTATTTCCTTGTCTTTCTGTTTGAGATCCATAACCAGAAGATTATTCTGCACTTCAACATTCTGAAGTTCATCTTGCAAACTTTGTATTTCCGGATGCACGTGATCCAATTTTTCCTTAGTGGCTTGTAGTTCCCGGCCAAATCTTTCCTTCGTATCCTGTAGATCACGGGTCAGAGACTTTTTCGCTTTCTCCATCGTCGATAATTCGTCCTCCAACGTTTTCAGTCGGTCCTCCAGCATCATCTTCTCTCCCCGCATTGACTGGACGATGGTTTGAACTTCTTCAAGCAGATCAGCAATATCTTTCATCTCATTGGTCCTCACAACTCTTAAGGTTGCAACCGTTGATTTTTTTGGTACGTTCCCCATTCATGTATCGGCCTATTTTTTTCCGATATTTAGAGACCCTTCGATTTTTGTTCAGCTTTTCGTATGATTGATTCAATGGACCCCTGATGACAGATCCCTCCAGGAGGCAATAGTCCATTTACCCATTTTTAATCCCTTACATCTTTTTAGAGAAAAAGTACGGCTCACAGTTCTTGACAAATGTTTTCGCCGACTTTTATATTGCATATTATTCCTATCGTTTTAGTATGAATTGAAAATGAACAAGTTCCCCATCAAAGTCACCTACGGGATTTTGGCCACAATCGAACTAGCAATGCAGGACAGATCCATTCCGCTTCAGGCTAAAATCATCGCTCAACGACAGGGGATACCCTCTCGCTTTATTGAGCAAATCCTTCAGCACTTGAAACAAGCTGGGATTATTAGGAGCCTGCGAGGAGCTCAAGGAGGGTATACCCTGGCTCAACACCCCAATCAAATCTCCCTGGCGGATTTAGTGAATTCAATGAATGGGTGGGCGACAGAACCATTGCTTCAACAAGGACACACCAATGGTCATTCGGAAAGTCGACAAGTTCACAACGTCTTACTTTCAAATATTTGGCAACAGGTTCAAGAGGCGGAGCAGGCAGTCCTTCGTGGCATTTCTTTACAAAAATTGGTTGAACAGTATCAAACGCTCGAAACCCAGCGCTGCGTGATGTATCATATTTAGTTTTGGCAAAAGGTTCATCAGTACCAAGGTCGAACAGATCAGTGCATTCTAAGCAACCTATAGAAAATTATGATCCGCATACCGGATTTGGAGAATTATCATGAGCACCTCACCAGTCACTAGCCACCCTCCTATTCACACGGTTCCGATACCCCAGGAGATTCTTGAAGAAATAGAAACATTCGAGGATGAGGTGAATCGACTCCAATCAGGCGACACTCCGTCCGACGTATTCAAACCGTTTCGACTCCAATACGGCATTTATGGTCAGCGTCAGCCGGATGTCCAAATGATCCGGATTAAGATTCCCTTTGGCGGCCTTAACGCGAATCAACTACGCCAAGTGGCCGACATTGCGGATACCTTCGCGACCGGCGTGGGACATGTCACCACGCGGCAGGATATTCAACTGCACTTTGTTCCCCTCCGCCACGTTGGCACCATCATGCGAAAACTGGCGGACGTTGAACTCACCACTCGGGAAGCCTGTGCCAATACCGTGCGAAATGTCACGGCCTGTGCCTTGGCAGGGGTGTGCCCCGGCGAAGTGTTTGACGTGACCCCCTATGCAAAAACCGTGGCCTATCATTTATTACGGAATCCACTCAACCAAAGCCTCCCTCGCAAGTTTAAAATTGCGTTTTCCGGCTGCAAGCAGGACTGCGCCTTAACCCCCATCCACGATGTCGGGCTTCTGGCAGCTCGCAATCCGGAAGGGGTTCCAGGGTTCAAAATGGTCGTGGGAGGCGGGTTGGGGTCCACTCCGCGCCTCGCCAAAGTGCTTCATGAATTTGTTCCCATGGAAGAATTGATTCCCGCCACCGAAGCCATGCTCAAGGTGTTTGATAATTTAGGCAATCGAAAAAATCGAAGCAAAGCCCGGATGAAATTTGTCATCGACAAATTAGGGTTTGAGGAATTTTCCAAACGATGGAAAGAGACCTACGATGCCATGTTGGAATCCGGCGCCACTAAATTTGGATTGGAAACGGCCCCGTATCCTGATGATCCTCCCTTAATGATGCCGACGAAATCCGGGAACGGCACATCCATTCAAGGCAATGGAAACAGCCAACCTCATGGCTCATCAATCCATGGAGATCCCTCATCTCAAGAGGCGTTCGAACATTGGTGCGCGACCAATGTGATCACTCAACGCCAGTCGGGATTTAAAACAGCGGCGGTGAGACTCCCCTCGGGTGATATCACGTCTGAGCAAATGTTTGCGCTTGCTGAGCTCGCCGAACGGTATGCCAACGGAAACCTTCGTACCACCATCAATCAGAACATCATGGTGCGTTGGGTTCCCGATATTCGCCTCCGGCACTTCTATGACGAATTAGTCGCTCATGGATTGGGCGACCCTGGAGCTGAAGGCGTAGCCGATATCGTTTCCTGCCCGGGGACCGACACCTGCGGTCTGGGAATCACCTCTTCAAAAGGACTGGCACGAGCCCTGGCAGAAGTGTTCCCAGCCGGGAACATCGCAGGGGATCTGGAAGGGGTGAATGTGAAAATCAGTGGCTGCCATAATTCCTGCGCTCAACATCATATCGCCACGATCGGCTTACATGGAGTCGGCAAACGCATTGGAGAGCATGTCGCGCCAGTGTATGAACTGCACCTTGGCGGACGGGTCAACGGCACGGCCAAAATTGCCCAACTCATTGTGAAGGTCCCTGCGAAAAACGTCCCCGCTGCCGTCCAGCATCTGCTCGATCTCTATCGCCGGGATAAAGAAAATGGAGAGTCCTTGTTGGCGTTTATTGACCGCGCTGGAAAAATCAAGCTCAAAGATGAACTGATCCCCTACACCATCCTTCCCACGTATCAAGAGGATCCACAATACTATGTCGACTGGGAAGGCGATGAGGAATTTTCGGTTGAGGACCTCGGACCCGGCGAATGTGCCGGTGGAGCATTGGAGATGATCGACAATCGGATTCTTGAAGCGGAACAGGAACTATATCAAGCACGCATTTTGGCTGAAAAACACCAATACGCGTTTGCCATTAACAAAGCCTATCGAGCCGTGGTGGCAGGAGCGAAAGCCATCCTTGTCACAGAAGGGATCGATCCGAATACGGATGCCGACACCTTAGCGGAATTTGACAAGTTGATTGTCGCCAAGGGGCTCCTGCCCGCCGAATACCACAATCTGGCCTCTATAGTGGGCGATCTGGGGAACAAGGACGCCTCGGCTGACCTGACACAAGGAAAAATCGCGTTTACCAAAGGTTTCGTGGACCTCTGCCGGACCGTCTCAGACCAAATCGGCCAGGACCTCAAGCTGGCTCCCGCTGAACTGGGACAAAAGCCCACTGAATCAACCAAGACGGCAACCACGCCACCTGAAAAGGAATCCTCCCCATCAGGTGTGCCCGTTTACGACCTCCGGGGCGTGGCCTGTCCCATGAATTACGTGAAAACCAAGCTGAAATTAGAAATGATGGACCACGGCGACCAGCTGGAAGTATGGTTGGACGGCGGCGATCCTATTCGCAACGTTCCGGTCAGTCTTCGAAACGATGGGCACAATGTGCTCGAACAGGAACCCATGGACGCCGACGAGCAGCATTTCCGGGTGTTAGTGGAGAAAGTGGAACCGTAAAACGCCATGGCTCTTTTCCTCAATACCCATCCAACTCCGGAAGATCTCATCGCGGTCAATCGATCCATGGAAGGCCAGGCGCCTCGAAAGATTGTCGAGACCGCGATCGCGGAATATGGGGGAACGGTTATTCTGGCCTGTAGTTTTGGGGCCGAGGATGTCGTGCTGGCCGATATGATGTTCCGCTCAAATCCAGGCAGCACCCTCTTTTATTTGGATACCGATTTTTTATTTCCTGAAACCCATGCTGTTCGGGATCGGATCATTCAACATTATCAATTAGAGGATGATCAGATTATCCAGGTCAAATCACAACTCAGTCCTTCCGAACAAGCGACACAGTTTGGGGAAGCCTTATGGCAGCGCGAGCCAGACCAATGCTGCTCACTGCGAAAGGTTGAGCCTCTCACTCGCATCCTGGCAAAGTATGCAGCATGGATGACGGGTATTCGGCGTGATCAATCACCTACTCGTGCCAACGCCCGCATCGTCGAGTGGGATACAAAGTTTGGCCTTGTGAAATTTAACCCCTTAGCCACCTGGTCATGGGAACAGGTCTGGGAATACATTCGCGCGAATGACGTTCCGTACAATGCCTTGCATGATCGGCACTATCCCAGTATCGGATGTACCCATTGCACCGCACCCGTCATGCCGGGAGAGGACCCGCGCTCCGGACGATGGAAAAGTTCTGAGAAAACCGAATGTGGGCTTCATCGATAATCCGGCCACGTGAACATTCCGTCGTTCATAACTTCACATTCATTGTCCTCAATCAAGTAGGTATTGGAGACCATCAGTGAAAAAAATTGCCGTCATTATTACCAAAGGGGGATGGAACAACCTCTTCCAAGCCTGTGAGTGGATAGCCCTGGCAGCAGCCAGCGGCATGGAAGTGAGTGGCTATTTCCGTGACGAAGCAGCAGACCGAATGACCAAAGGCAAAATTAAAGAACTGACGATGTCTCCGGATTATCGAGGGCGGGAAGGCTTTGTTCGTGATCTGTTGAAAAATGAGAATAAAGCGGACCTCCCGAAAATGATGCAAACCTCTAAGGAAAACGGAAACGTCAAATTTTCGGTCTGTACAGATTCTCTGAAATATTTTGGAGTGAAAGTCGAAGAACTTATTCCGGAATTAGATGAAGTGCAAACCGCAGAGGCCTTCTGGAAAGAAGCCGTTCTTCCCACTGACCAGGTTTTGACCTTTTAACCCGGAATCATCGTATGGATCACCTGATTGCAAAAATTGGAAAAGGGCTGAAGGGTGCCAAGGATTTGACCTGGGATGAGGCCAAATTTGCCCTTAACGCTGTCATTGAGGGGCAAGCCACCGACGTTCAGGTGGGAGCGTTTTTGATGGCCATGCGCATCAAAACCGAATCTATCAGCGAACTCGCCGCGTTCACCACCACGGTCCGCAAGTGGGCGCGACCGATACCACTCCCGCATGCCGAGAACATGGTGGACCTGCCGCTCTATGGAGAAAAACATAACACTATCCATATGGTCGTCGCGGCAAGCCTTGTCGCGGCTTCGGCTGGCGCAGGCCTGTTCATGCACGGCGTAGAAAACCCGGACATCCCCTACGATCTCCCCCAAGTCCTTCGTCACTTACAGCTTCCCATCGCCCGTACTGCGGCGGAAGCCATTGAGCATGGCGCTCAATCGCCATGGGTATATATGGACTTAGCCGGATACCATGCACCATTAACAAAATTGCTGGATCTGCGTCAGGCATTCGGTTTACAAAATTTGTCCCATCAGGTGGCCAGACTCCTGAACCCTGCCAGGGTGGGCTCACAAGTCATCGGGATTTCCCATCCGCCATACCTGGATAAAATGGTGGAGGCCTTGGACATGCTGGGAGCAAAGCGGGCGCTGATTATTCAAGGAGTCGAAGGATTTCCCGAACTGTCCCTCTCCGCGCCTTCCATGGCTCGTGAATTACGAAGCGGGCATATTTCATCGTTGGTCTTTCGTCCCGATGATGCCGGGTTCCGATCCGGACCATTTCAAGCCATGAGTTCAACCATCAACGGGCCGGGATCGGGCAACCCTGAGCATGAAGCCCGATTGATGACGCAATTACTCGTCGATCGCCAGAAAGGCGACCGACGGAACTGGGTCATTATGAATGCGGCGTTACTGATGTATGCCGCAGGGTTGGCCTCCTCTCTCGCGCAAGCCACACCGCTCGCCCAGGAAACACTGGATTCCGGAAAAGCCGGAGCGTTCTTTACCTCCCTGGTCCAAGGACGCCCCCCACAGTCCAAATTTGTCATCCCACCTGCACCGGCGGTGATACCAGCATGAACCATATTCGTCAGTTAGAAGATCAAAGCGTCTATATCCTGCGTGAAGCCTACAAAAACTTTGATAACCTGGCCATGCTCTGGTCCATGGGCAAGGATTCAACGGTGTTATTGTGGCTGGCCCGAAAAGCGTTTTTTGGCCATGTCCCTTTCCCGTTACTCCATGTTGACACCAGCTTCAAAATTCCTGAAATGATTGAATACCGGGATCGCCTCGCACGCGAGTGGCGATTAAATCTGATTGTGGGCCAAAACAAAAAAGCCCTGGCTGAAGGCATGAACCACACAAAGGGACGAGTGGAATGTTGCACCGCCTTAAAAACCCAAGGCTTGAAACAATTACTGGAAGAGAAGGGCTACACAGGAGTTATTTTGGGTGTGCGATCGGATGAAGATAGTACCAGGGCAAAGGAGCGGTATTTTTCCCCGCGAGACAAAAACAATGAATGGGATTTTCGCGATCAGCCCCCAGAACTCTGGGACCAATATAAACTTTCCTTTCCTCCGGGCACCCATATTCGGATCCATCCCCTCTTGGATTGGACAGAGATCAATATTTGGGAATATATCAAATTAGAAAATATTCCCTTCCTGGATAATCTCTATTTGGATCAAGGAACCGGCAAACGCTATCGTAGTTTAGGCTGTGGTCCATGTACCTCACCAATTGATTCCACCTCGAAAAATGTGGATGAGGTCATCATTGAATTACGCAACACCAAGGTGGCAGAGCGGGCAGGACGCGCACAGGACGAGGGACGAGGGATGGAACAATTACGCAAAGATGGATACATGTGAAGATGACAATCACACCAGCCATAAGCCAATCTAACGACGCTCCTAAGGATAATTCCATCCGGGAGAGAATGAATATCGTGATCGTGGGTCACGTCGACCACGGCAAGTCCACGTTATTGGGTCGTCTCTATGCCGACACCGGGACGTTACCAACCGGCAAGATCGAAAAGATCCAGGCCATTTGCAAGCAACAAGGCAAAGAATTCGAATACGCCTTTCTATTTGATGCGTTTTTAGAAGAGCAACAACAGGGTATCACCATCGACACGGCCCGAACCTTCTTTTCCTGGGGAGGGCGACAATACATCATCATTGACGCGCCAGGCCATAAGGAATTCCTGAAAAACATGGTGTCCGGTGCCGCTCGTGCCGAAGCTGCGCTCCTGGTCATTGATGCCCTGGAAGGCGTGCGCGACCAATCAAAACGCCATGGACTCTTGCTCTCCATGTTAGGCGTCAAACAGGTCACCGTAGTGGTCAATAAAATGGACCTGGTCAATTACCGGGAAGACACCTTCCAGGCCATCGAAAAAGAATACCGGGAATTTCTCACCCAATTGAACGTCATTCCCCAATACGTCATCCCCGCGAGCGCCAAACAGGGCATCAACATCATCGAATCAAGCCGGGAAACCCCTTGGTACACCGGGCCATCCGTATTGGATTCCTTGGCGCATTTCCATCTGGAATCCAAGCGTGCAGAACAAACACTTCGTCTTCCCATTCAGGACGTATATAAGTTCGACGCCCGCCGGATTTTAGTTGGCCGCATCACAGCAGGGAAACTCAAGATTGGTGATCGGCTGGTCTTTTCTCCTTCCAACAAATCGGCCAATATCGAAACGATTGAAGCCTTCAATCTCGATCCACCGCCCACTCAAGCCGAAGCCGGCCAATCTGTCGGCATTACCCTGGACGAACAAATTTTTGTGGAACGAGGGGAAACTGCGACACACGAAGATGCCAGGCCGTTGGTCTCCACCCGCATTCGTGCCAACCTGTTCTGGTTAGGAGGCCGTCCCTTAGAAACTCGCCGGCCATATGTCTTACGACTGGCCACCAGAGAAGTCCCCTGCGAAGTGGCGACCATCCATCGCATTGTGGATGCCACCAATTTAGACGACCGACAGACGCAAACCACCGTGAAACGGAATGAAGTGGCCGACATCACACTTCGGACCAAATCTCCCATTGCGTTTGATCTCTATGCGCAGTTCGAGACGACCGGCCGTTTCGTCTTGGTAGATGAGTACGATGTGGCAGGAGGTGGAATCATCACGGAACTGGTCCAGGACGACCAGGAAGATTTTCGAACGGAGGCACGAGAACGGGATTCCGCCTGGGTCAAGGGAGATGTGGGAGCCGAGGACCGGGCCCGGCATTATGGACATCGAGCGGCCGTGGTCTTACTGACCGGTCCCGATGTCACCGCGAAAGGATTTCTGGCTCGAAAACTGGAAACCGTGCTCGTCGCAGAAGGCCGGCATGCCTACCTTCTCGCGCCGGAAAATTTGCAACGAGGACTCGACGCCGACCTGCTCGATACGAAACCGGATGAAATCATTCGACGGTTCGGGGAAGTCGTGCGATTACTGACCGATACAGGTTCCCTGGTGATTTCCACAACCAATGCGCTCCATGAACCGACCAAACACATCGTGCAAACCTTACAAACGTTGGTGAACCCGATCCCGGTCATCACCATCCATATGGCCAAAGATTTACTAGGGCCTCAGCCGGATACAGATTTAATTTTTGCAGGGCCGGAAAATTTCGACGACTGCACACACCAAATCATTGATTTGCTCAAATCCAGGGGGATTCTGGCTGAACCCGCCAGCGGCCGTCCCGACTTCCAGTACTCGATTTAAGCACTCCCCCCGTTCCCGGCCTTCCTCTCTTTTGCACGAGGTTGCAAAGGCATAAAAAGAGGACATTTCTTCTGATCCCCGCTTGTTCTTCAAACGGGAAATCCGCCACTTCCCTGTTCCAAACCACACCCCTTTAAACTTGAAATCACAGGACAATGAGAAAGAAATGCACAAACGTTTTTTCGATCAGGAAGGATCAGACAACTTTAGTCCTGCAATGCCCGCCACAATCATGGCAATACAAAATAATCTGACAGCATTTTTCGGTTCATCAAATAACAGAATACCCAACAGAACCGTGCCCACGGCACCAATACCCGTCCACACCGTGTAAGCGGTTCCCATCGGGATCACCCGGAAAGCTAACGACAGACAAATCATACTGACGGCCATGGCCACAACCGTGCCCACACTCGGCCACAGACGGGTAAACCCATCCGTATATTTCAATCCCGTGGCCCAGATAATCTCAAAAATTCCTGCCACCACCAATAATGTCCACGCCATAGACCTCTGCTCCTTCCTCTTCTCGGTTATTCAAATTGAATGGCATCACCCCTCTCCCCAAAATTATTCTCCACCTGTACCAGAGGATACGAGAAAAATCACTGAGAGGGACTCCAGGATCTCAGCAGATAAAAAGGGTGATGGCGTTGAAGGTCTTGTCCGCTTGTCATGCGGCTGCTTGATCTTTCTTCTTTGATGCCTATCTTACATATATAAAGGGAAAAACCCTTCTAAAAGAAAATCGTGTGAATCTTAAGGTAAAGGCAGTGTATAATAAAGAAGGCTCCCTGATTTGGAAGGGAGCGAATGGTGAACATGAACAAAGGGGGTGACTGGCTTCGACGGGAATCAAGAGGTCAACAGAGCGTGTCGAGCTCTCGGAGTCTCGTAAAACCTTCGGGAAAAACTTAATTGCCAACGATAATTTGGCTCTCGCGGCTTAATTGACCGCGACGTCCCTCCTCTCTTTGTCTGCGGGGGGGGAAGGGGCGTCACACTGCAGGCTGGTCCAAAGCTGGTGCTCAGCGGCGGCGGACGAGAAAATTCTGGGCTAGCGGGCGCTCTAAGCCGGTCGGTGGGCGTGGGCAACTGCGAATAAACAAATCATCGACTACACACGTAGGGCTGTTGCGCTGAATGTTCTCGGACAGGGGTTCAATTCCCCTCACCTCCACCAATCGGCCTCTGGATCACAAGATCCAGAGGCCTTTTTTTTTGGACACACCCAAACTACTCACGCCTCAAACACATGCTTGAAACCTTCCCGCCTCAACACATTGCCCCATTCGGCTGAACCCGAATCCGAAATAACCATGAAATTCAACTATAATGTGATGGATTTTCATGGTAAAATCCGTAAGCCATGATTGAACGACCGGCCATCCTTTCCACACTGAAAACGGCCATCCAGCGCAGCAGAGTGGTCGTCTTGTCCGGTCCACGCCAGTGTGGCAAGACCACGTTGGCGCGGGAATTACTGGGCGAGGAATCCGTCAACTATTTTGACTTGGAGGATCCGGCAAGCCTCGCTCGGCTTGATGAGCCAATGACGGCCTTGCGCCCGTTGAAGGGACTGGTCGTCATCGACGAAGTCCAACGACGACCGGACTTATTCCCGGTGTTGCGGGTCCTAGCCGATCGAAAGGGAACACCCTCACGCTTTTTGATTCTGGGCAGCGCCTCTGGCGATTTGCTCCGGCAAAGCTCGGAAAGCCTGGCTGGGCGAATGGAGTATGTGACCATAGGAGGGTTTACATTATCCGAGCTGAGCGCGTCAGCCGAGCCGCAACTGTGGCGACGGGGCGGCTTTCCTTTGTCCTATTTAGCCAAAGCAGAGGCCGATAGCCTCGCCTGGCGCAAAAGCTTCGTCCGCACTCTACTTGAACGCGATTTTCCCCAATGGGGCGTGCGTGTCCCCGCAGCCGCCTTACAACGTTTTTGGACCATGCTGGCGCATTATCACGGTCAAGTCTGGAATGCGGCCGAACCCGCACGGGCCTTGGGCGTCAGTGAATCCACCACTCGACGCTACCTTGACCTGCTCACCGACGCACTGATGATCCGGCAGCTACAGCCATGGCACGCCAATCTTGGCAAGCGCCAAGTCAAAGCGCCCAAGGTGTATGTCCGGGACACCGGACTGTTACACCACCTCCTCGGCATCGACACGGCGAAAGCCCTCGTCAGTCATCCCAAGCTTGGAGCATCCTGGGAAGGTTTCGTCATCGAACAGATATTGATGATGGAGCCGCACGACGACGCCTATTTCTGGGCAACCCATCAAGGAGCTGAGATCGATCTGGTTCTGCGTCGTGGTAACCGGTTACTAGGGGTGGAATGCAAACGAGCCAATGCTCCGCGCCTGACGCCTTCCATCCGAATTTCGCTGGAAGACCTGGGCCTGGAACGCGTAGCGGTCATCTATCCAGGCAATAAACGCTTTCCGTTATCTGAGAATGTGGAAGCCATTCCCTTAGACGAACTAGGGCAGGGCCAACCACTATTTGCGTAAGCGGACTCACAAGAACAAACGTGCCTGATTGGGATGGCCCCATACCAGCCAAGTGGTGTATTTCACTAAACCTTTAAAAAGGAAACAGCGGGGCACACCCCCAACCACTAGTTCTCATAGAGGCCACAGAAACACACACCGACAAATTGCAGGGTAGATCTGATATTTGGACGACCCGGAGTATGTGCTATGTAAACCTGCAACAAACTGAGTTTCCTTTCCCACTACCTTCATATTCTTGAAAATATGATGTTCATGAAACATGAACAATGCAAAAACATGAACACACTCAAAATCTGCTATCTATGTAATCCCTCAAAACCTGTGTCATGAGGATCTTCTTTTTTAGCACCCACTTTTTATAATTAAGTGGCGTTACACAGCAAGAAGTAAGTATCCCCCCTTGATCAAGTTGAGGTACCAATCTCTCCTCCCATTTAAAAAATCAATGAAAACAAGTGCCGTACTTTGCTTGCCTTTTCCGTTATTCTATTTTTTTTTAGCTAAATAGACTAACCTATAATAAAAAATACTCTTATTTTAGGTTCGCTGCAAAGGGAGAAGGGATGAAACGGGAAATTCAGGGCCATTACGTGACGGTGACGACGACCGGCGAAAACGTACAGGCCTTTGTCCCGGCCCCACTTCCACCGCGTCCACCCATCGACTGGACTCCGGACTTGCGCAGTAAGTTCGACCAGGCCCTATTGGCTCTCGGGCGATTGGATAGCGTTTCTACACTTCTGCCGGACACTTCCATATTTCTGTACATGTATGTCCGGAAAGAGGCGGTGCTCTCCTCGATGATCGAGGGGACACAGTCGTCGTTAGCGGACCTGTTGCTATTCGAGCTGGATCAAGAACCCGGTGTCCCGTTGGACGACGTGCGGGAGGTCAGCAACTACGTGGCGGCCCTCTATCATGGGTTGCGCCGTTTGGCGGAGGGGTTCCCACTCTCCCTCCGGTTGATCCAGGAAATCCACGGTGTCTTACTGACTAAGGGTCGCGGCAGCACCCAAACGCCGGGAGAGTTCCGGCGCAGCCAGAACTGGATTGGCGGCACTCGTCCCGGCAACGCCATCTTTGTTCCGCCTCCGGCCGAGGAGGTGTTGTCGTGCATGGGCACCCTCGAACTCTTCCTCCACGACAAACCCGAACCCACGCCGGTCCTGCTCAAGGCGGCGCTGGCGCATGTGCAGTTCGAAACCATCCACCCGTTCCTGGACGGCAACGGCCGTCTTGGCCGTCTCTTGATCACACTGTTGCTGTGCGAACGGAAGATGGTGCGGGAGCCCATGCTCTATTTGAGCCTCTATTTCAAGACCCATCGACAACAGTATTACGAATTGCTCAACCAAGTTCGTATGACTGGCGATTGGGAATCCTGGCTCGATTTCTTCGCTGAAGCGGTCACGGTCACCGCCACCCAGGCGGTGGAAACAGCTCAGCAGCTTCTCAACGTGTCCAACCAGGATCGTGAAAAAATCAGCGGGCTTGGCCGGGCCACGGCTTCTGCCCTCCAGATTCACCGGGCCTTGATGGAACACCCCATCGCCACGTCCAACTGGCTAGTTGAAAAAACCGGCCTCACGCCCGCGACCGTAAACAAGACGCTGGGACACTTAGAAACACTCGGTGTCGTACAGGAGCTCACTGCCCAAAAACGTAATCGGCTGTTCAGTTACAGCGGATATGTGGAGATCATGAACCGGGGAACAAAGCTACCAGAGCGATAGCCGATGAGTGATCACAGGAAACAGCGCCTTAGAGATTTGGGAGCCGACGCATTGGCAGAGGCACTTTTGAAACTCGCCAATCGCGATGAATCAGCTGAAGTGATGGTGGAAAGGCTGATAACCACCCCCAAAGAAGCCCTCAAACATGTGAAATCGAAGCTCTCCGGACTCAAACGCTCCAGAAAATTCATATCCTGGCGTGAGTCTGCTCACTTTGCTCGGGAGCTGGAAGACGTACTGCAAGACATCAAGGCAGGTGTTGATGATTCCCGCACAGGTGCGGAATTAATGGCGTCATTTTTTGAGACCGACGGAGGAACACTCGGCCGGTGTGATGACTCCAGCGGCCATATCGGCGATGTGTACCGTTTAGAAGCCAAGGACCTGTTCGTGGAGTATGCCGCACGATGCGATGACAAAAAGTGGCTGGGAGAGCTCGTACTCACGCTAAACCGGAAAGACGACTACGGCGTGCGGGATACATTAATCGATTGCGCGGCGGCGTACCTGCCTGAATCACAGATTCGAAACATGATTGCCCGCCTCAACACATTGGCCGAGGCAGAAACGGAGGAATACCAAAAGCGGCACTGGCTACTCGGCATCGAATCCCTGGCCCGCCAAATCAAGGATCCGGCGCTCTTCGAGAAGACCCGGATCGCCGCTTGGGGAAAGCCGTCCACTTCCGCCTGCGCGGACATCGCCCGTGTGTACCTGGAAAGCGGCGATGCCGAAACAGCCTTGTTATGGCTCGAACGGGTTCCGGCACAAGAGACCTTTCAGATCGACGAACGGGATCAATTGCTACTCCAAATCTATGACCTCCTCGGGAACAGGGAGAAACAGGCGAACGTCGCCTGGCGGATCTTTAGGCGACTTCGATGTTCCGATTCACTTCATGCCCTGCTGGCCGTCATCGGCCAGGAGAAAGGGGAAGGGATCATGAGAGACGAAATTCAGACGATTGTTAGCCAGAAGACTCTGGTCCTTTCCGATGCCGCATTCCTCCTCGAAATTGGATGTTTCGAAGAGGGTGAAAGGTACTTACTCGACCGAGCCGATCAACTCAACGGTGACTTCTATGGAAGCTTGGTTCCGCTTGCCGAAATTTTGGAAACGAAAGGACGGGCGCTCGGGGCCACCATCCTATATCGGGCACTGCTCGATTCCATTCTACGGCGAGCACGGACCAAGACATATCCCCATGGAGTCCGGTATCTCAAGAAACTGGACAAGCTCGCACCATCGATTTCCGACTGGCGGAATTTCCACGACCATAGCATCTATTCCGAACATCTCCAGGAGAAACATCGCCGAAAGACCAGTTTCTGGTCACGATATAGAGCGTGATGCGCAGAACATACGGACCAGGGTATAGAAGAAAACAGGATCATACCGAAGGTATGGTTCTCGCTCTTTCATCTGGAACCTTGAATCGTCGCTCCCAGGGTCCGACGCCTGCCGTCCGGCCCTCTGAATGGACGCTCCGATAATCCGGCAAGCCTTGTTTGAGCGCAGAGATTTGGCTCGCCCTGCCGTGACTTGCGTCCATCTCATTTCATGAGGCCGGGTGGGGCGTCAATGGTTTTGGCTACTTTTGCCGGAACAAAAGTGGCTCGGCTGCCGGGCCGAAACCCGGCAATACAGAAAAGCACGGTGATACGGGAGTTCGGGAAAAAGAAGCGCCTCATTAAACATGATGGCTTCGTAAGGCCAGAACCATTTCTGTATGATCCAGAAAACATAGGTGTTCCCTCCACCAAAGGCGGTCAGCCAAAAATTGCGGGAAAGGATCTGGGAGAAAAATTTTGAAGGAATGGATTAAACCCTTACAGACAAATGCTATAGTTCACCAGACGTGCCACAAAAGACGACCCGGCCATGAACCAGATGACACGATGAATGCGAATGCCGGCATCCTGTAAACCCTCGCAAGCCCCGGTCGCCAGACAACACTCGACACCCACGTGAAACACCGATGACCAAACTGACGCTCGGCCAATTATCCAGCCTCCTGTTCCGTGCCTGCGATGATTTGCGCGGCAACATGGATGCCTCGGAGTACAAGGAATACATCTTCGGCATGCTCTTTCTGAAGCGGCTCTCGGACCTTTTCGACCAGGAGCGCCAGGAACTCGCCAAAGACCTCAAGGCCAAAGGCATGGCCGACACCCTCATTGCCGCCCAACTGGACAACCCCGACAAGTACACCTTCTTCGTCCCCGAAGAAGCCCGATGGTCGAAGATCCGGCACCTCAAAA
>CABVRQ010000022.1:0-9692 GCA_902500695.1 uncultured Nitrospira sp.
CATCGGCATTTGGATAGTCGGAATATTGATTGCGGCCATCATTATCTTTCCCAGCTTAACTCCTGGAAAAATTCTCACGGGATTAGGTTTGGGGTCCATTGCCATTGGATTTGCCTTCAAAGATATTTTTGAAAATTTCCTGGCCGGCATTTTGATCCTGCTTCGCGAACCCTTCCAACTTGGCGATTTCATTGAATGCCAGGAATTGGAAGGGTATGTGGAAGAGATCACCATTCGGGACACTCACATAAGGCAAACGGATGGACAACGGGTCGTCATCCCCAACAGCCTCCTGTTTAAAAATCCCGTCACGGTGCGAACGGATCGGGACCTGCGACGGGTCACCATCATGTGCGGAATCGCCTACGGAGAGGACGTCAATACCGGACGCGAAGTGATCCGGCACGCCCTGGAAGGATTGAGCACGGTCAACCAGGAGAAAGACATCCAAATCTTTGCCCAGGGATTCGGAGCGAGTAGCATTGACTTTGAGGTGACCTGGTGGACGGGATCCCGTCCAGTGGACATCAGAAAATCAAAGGATAAGGTCGTGGCTGCAGTGAAGCAGGCATTGGATTCCGCCGGAATTGAAATCCCATTCCCCTACCGCACGTTAACTTTTAAAGAACCATTGGAGACGTTGATCACCCGCCACAAGGAAGCCCGTGATGCCTGACGTCTGCATCCGGAAGGTATCAGAGCCTCCAACTCGTCCAGCCTGATAAGGGAACGACTCACGATGGATGTGGTGACTGAACTGGATTGGCATCAAATCTGGTCGCATTTTTATCATCTGCTCATTGCCTTTCTATTGGCGGTTCCCCTTGGTTGGGATCGCGAACAAGAATCGCGCGGGGCAGGGCTCCGCACCTTCCCTCTGGTTGCACTCGGGTCCTGTGCCTATATGTTGACGGGGATCAATGTCCTGGATTCCACCGATGCCGAAGCGCGTGTTATTTATGGCATCTTAACCGGAATAGGCTTTATTGGCGGTGGCGCCATTCTTAAGGAAAGGGGAAATGTGGCAGGAACGGCTACCGCAGCGAGTATTTGGAATACCGGAGCTATCGGAATCGCAGTGGCCTGGGATCGCTACGAAATTGCCATGGTGTTAAGTGCGTTGAATTTTTTAACGTTTCGGTTCATGCCCTTGTTTAAAAGAAGAGTCACGTCCACACCATCAAAACCGGATTCTACAATGGGGTCCTAGAGATATGAGGAGGATGGTTCGCAACCAGTAGTCCTGTCTTTCGTTGGGGAATGTTGGGATTCTGACAAGGCTACGATATCTTCCATAGGTGGACCGTTGGACCCGGCCCGGTAAATCTGCAAGGGTACCACGTTTTCCGCCCAGGCATCGGCAACGGGTTGAATGATGTTCCACATTTCTTCTACCTCATCATTTCGCACAAAAAGTCGTGTTTTGTCGGACATAGCTTCAAGAAACAGGCGTTCATAGGGGGAAAGATGTTCAGGAGAGTTAGGGTCGTCCACCCCCATCGGTGCAGGTGTGATCCCTCCGGCTTCTTGTATAGTGAATATTCCAAGATTCACTTTTTCACTCGCGAGATTCAATCGTAAGACATTACCGCCTTCTTCTGAAAGTTGGGATTCTGGATTTCTCTGCCCATTTTTAAAATGCACGAGAATTTCCTTTCGATCCCGACCCAAAGCTTTTCCGGACCGTAACACAAAAGGCACACCTTGCCACCGCTCATTGTCGACCCATAAGGTCACTTGAGCAAAGGTTTCAGTGTTTCGCTCTGATACTACTCCTTTGTTTTTTACGTAACCGGGAACGCGCACACCACGGATCTCTCCGGATCGGTAACGGGCCCGTACGGTCTGGGCTCGAATTTCAGCCTTTGACGGTTTCCTGATAGCTTTGAATAACTCCACTCGTTTGTCCCGAAACTCAGGAGCCCAAATGGACTCCATTGGTTCGAGGGCCAGGACAGTCATCAACTGAAGGAGGTGACTTTGAATCATATCCTTCAGCGCTCCGGCGCAATCATAATACTCTGCACGCCCTTCCAGCGCCAAAGTCTCATCACAGATCACCTCGATCTTTTTGATGTGATGACGATTCCAGATAGGCGTAAAGACAGGATTGGTAAACCGTAGACCAAGAATGTCGCCTACCATCGGCATTCCTAAAAAATGGTCGACGCGAAATACCGACTCTTCAGGAAACTTCTGATGTAGGAGCCTGTTCAGCTCCCTGGATTGGGCATGATTCAAACCGAACGGCTTTTCGATGATGACACGGGACCGTGGCGGTAACGTGACATGTCGAAATGCTTCCAAAACCGACGGAAACATCTGTGGAGGTAACCCTAAATATAGAAGCGTAAGCCCGGCTTGTTCATGGAAAATCGAGGCAATCTCCCGTGCATCAGAAAGATCTTCGACACGAGCATATTCCAAGGATTGAAGAAATTCTTCCCGGGATCTTGGGAGGGATGGAGTTTGATGCTTGCCAAGAGATTCAGACACATGTTCTTGAAACTGAGGCGTCGTCCAATCCCGTCGTCCAACACCCGTGATTCTATACTCCGTATGAGGACCACGGTTGGCGAACACTTGAGCTAAGGCAGGAAAAACAAACCGCTTCGTGACGTCCCCTGTGGCTCCAAAAATAACCAGATGTTCATACATAAGATCTAGCTGAACCTCATCTCCAAGAATACGATCCGATCAAAAAAAACAGCATTCCGGAATACGTTCAAACAAGGGCCTGAGTTTCCTTTGGAATGATCCCTTATGAGCCAGGGGTAGGTTTTGCCTTTCTTTCCGGATCAGAGTGACCTGGCCAAAGGATTATGTACTTATGGTCTCCGCATGAATTTTCATTCACCTTAGCACGCAGTTTCTTTTTCAACCCTTCTACCAATACTGTGGTTTACCGTAATGTTTATACAGATTAATTTCATACACTCGTTCAATTGGCGCGGCTGGATCATACTCCGGAGAATGTTCAATTTGGTCCTGATTGAGGTCCACGACCATCATTCTATCTGCCCAATTTATGGACTTATTCCACATTGGACTAATTAACACCTTTCTGCCGGCCAGCCATTTCGAGGTATCTACCACCAAATACCGTACGGTCCAATTGGCGTCATCGATGAGGAAATTAATAATTTTTCCGATTTCCCCATCCGTCGCCTGGAGGGAAAAATCTTTGAGGCCGTTCGCGCTGGTTAATATTCCGGGAAATACGGAATGTTCCCTTTCGTCAATGGGGTAATAGGTACTCCATCGATAGTAGTTGCAGATTTCACGTTCCTTTTCCCAGGAGATCGGTTTTTCTATTTCAAACTCTGGAGCGCCCTCGACTTGAGTCTTATTGACCAAAGCCCGGAATGACCCGATGTCCTCATGGGGATGCACAAAACTCTGGGTAGAAATCAACACATGCCGGCCCTGTAGCCAGTTCCCGGTGTCAGCAGCCAGATAATGAATTTTCCATGTTTGATCATTAACATAGACATCCGCGATGGAACCAATAATCCCATCAGTTCCCTGTACCACACAGTTCCTAATTTTATTGAGATCTCGTAACATGTCATTTCCTCTTCTTGGTTAAGTCAATTCAATCCATCTCTGTCCTGACAACTTTTCAATCAACCTTTGTGAACACATTCTGATTCAAACCTTGTCAATCGTTCCGAAGTGCACTGGCCCTTAACCTTTAATACCCGATTGGACTCATGGATGCTAAAATTCGTTTTCAAACCATGAACAGCTTCCCAATACCACAACTATGTCGAAGTAAAGGCTCAACCAACAGGTCATTTCACTGAAACTTCGCAACAACCTTTTCTTCTGCTGGATCAGACTTCATTCATGTCCGGCAATTCACATCGATGTCGTATCCGGTAATGAATGCCCTTGGCATAGAAACCGCTCAAATTCATTTCATAACCCCCCTTCGAAAAAGTGTATGTTCCGATCAATTGAAGAACCCTAGGCTCCAATGATTGAACAACTTCAGGAATTCGCCAATCGCTGAATGTATTTCTTAATTCTTAAATATCAGTTGCGTGTCATCCAGCCAATGGACAAATCGCCAATCGAAAAAAAACCAAATGTATATTTCTCCGGCAAATAACCCGAACATCATAACGGAATTTGATTTTCCGCCTTCCTTTACCGTCACGATGAGACCTCTGAAACTGACCATCAATTCGCCAAAGCCACAGTTTGGAATGGGGTGCATGACACATGATCAGAAGTACATGTCGTGTTCAGCCGTTAATCCGTCAAGGATGAATTCGAAATTTCATCCCATTTTTTGTCCATGGGAATTCAGATGAAATAATGTTAATACTGAGAAAACATTAGAACTTCCGGCATAAACGACCGGGGCGGTGACGTTGGGAAAAGGCTAAATCAGAATAGACAAGGACACCTTCACTTACGGAGGGAAAAATGAAAAGAAGCTCATTAAATAGTTTCAGTACATGGTCTCATTCTCCAACCAATATTTGTGGATCCTCAGGTGCATCTCCATCAATCCCGGAAGGGTTCCCAGAGATGAGAATTTTAATCGTGGAGGACAACCCCGATCATCGGGAAATTTTACAAACCAGATTACACTCGTTGGGAAATGTTTGTCAGGAGGCCACTGATGGTCGGAAAGGTTTTCTCACATTATGCTCTTCACGGTTCGATCTTGTGTTTTGTGATTATCGGATGCCGGAGATGAATGGCTTTCAATTCATCCACACCGTACGAAAAACCTCCGGCATTTCCACCATTCCCATCATTTTCATGACGACGCATTCCGATCGCACGGTAATTGACCATGCTTTATCCCTCGGAGCGACCACCGCACTGGTAAAACCATATTCCCTGGAAAATCTGAAAACTGCCCTCTACCTGATTCGGGCGCAGAAGTGGAACCCCTAGTGTCGCTTAAACTTGAACAGATTTACGACATTACTCATTGAGGCAGCTTTCGCCATTCGGTAAATAGATTCAAGTACCTAACGTCCTCATGATGATTCTTGGTTCCTCACTCAATTCCACACCTGCCTTCTCCCGAATCCGCGACATCGGAAGCAGATTAATTTTTGGCAGAACTGACACTTTGCCTCTTTCAATGATCGACTTGTCTTTGTATTTCGGTGTCCGGTTTCTTTATGGTTTTCTATGATTTTTTATAATGAGTTTAATTCCTTAGCCTGTAAAGCGAGAACAACAATGCACCATCCAAGCCGCGTTCCTCCTATTCATCATGTTAAACTTTTTTGCTCTTTGTGTATTTTGATTAGTATGGCGATGGGTTGTGAGACTGTTCCTTATACCGATCGATCCCAACTTGTCGTCATCCCTCAATCTCAGTCTTTAGAAATGGGAGAACAGGCCTTTCAACAAATCCTTTCAGATCCTAAGGTCCAGCAATCTCAATCTCCCGAGGAACAAGAAGCCGTGAAACGTGTGGCGGAAAAGATTATTCAAGCCGCAAAAGAATCCAAATTTGCCGAAGACGCCAAGACATTCAAGTGGGAGGTGACCGTGATCAAAGATGACCAGACCAAAAATGCTTTTGCTCTGCCAGGCGGGAAAATTGCCGTGTATACGGGAATCTTTCCCGTTGCGAAAAACGATGCCGGATTGGCGGCCATTCTTGGCCATGAGGTCGTCCATGCCCTCGCACGACATGGTTCGGAGCGTATGAGTCAGGAGGTACTTGCCCAAACCGGATTATCCGCAGCGGCGGTGGGGCTTGGCGTGAGTGGTGCGGGCCCGGTGGTAGGACAGGCCACGATGGCGGCCTTAGGTCTAGGAGCAAAAGTCGGCGTCCTCCTGCCCTACAGTCGAACGCATGAATCCGAAGCCGATTCCATTGGAATCCTCCTGGCAGCCAAGGCGGGATATGATCCGCAAGAAGCCGTCCGTGTCTGGCAACGAATGCAGGATGGTAGTGAGGGGGCACCTTCTGATTTTCTATCCACCCATCCCAGCCATGAAACAAGAATTCAACGCCTCCAGGAAGAGATGCCCGAGGCGTTAAAAATTTACCAGAATGTGAAACATGCTCCGGAACATCAACTTCCCGCCATCAATCCATAACGTATCGAACTCATCCTCCTCAAGCAGGAATGACAGGCTTACGAAGTGGGTGATACTTCATCGCGACCATGAACGTGGGCAGGAGGGTGGGTCGCCTCAACGGCGGTAAATGTTTCAAGAATGGTATAGCTGTGACTTGCGCCTTTGGGAACAACCCAACAATCTCCCGCATCCAGCAAAATTATTTGTCCTTCAAGGTGAAGCTCAGCACGACCGTGCATCACATACCCTATGGTTTCATAATCCCTGGATGATGATTCCTGTGTCTCCCCGACCGGCAACTCTTCCCATAACCGCATCGCCAATCCAACACCGGAGGCTAAATATTTCTGTCCCATGGAACCCGTGGGAGAATGATCCGACTGTACTTTTTTAATACTGGTATCGACCATAGTTATCCAAGCCTCCTGTGTTGATGTGGTTCTTGAAAAGGTACATGATTGAATCTATCGAACCAACTCTACAAAACCCTGGCTGGTTTCCAGCAAAATGGCGGATCCTCTACCCTCTGCCCGATACGAGCACTCTATCCCGTCGGCGAACAATTAGCCCCCAGGACTCACTCATTGGATGACCATAGGGAGAAAAGATGGGCAGACCGAGCCCTGGATAGGGCAACGGTAGAATTTATTGATTCGACTCCAATGAGTGATGTCTCAAGGGAAAAGAAGGAAATTGAGATAGTTTAGGTGAATGACTTCACCAGAAAGAACCCGCCGAACGCGGGTTCTTTCCAGACGGCCTGTTCGCAATCTCAAACTCGGTTTCTGGATTTTCGCTCCAGTTAATTAACCCCAGTAGGGATTATAACCATAGTACTCATGAATGCTTTGTCCCCAAGTTGCATCGGCAAAATCTGGCCAGTTGTCTTTGTCGAATCCAGGGGCCTGTTCTAGTTTCTCCTTTGGAACATTCAGGAGAAAAACCTTCTCCTCCTGCACAACTTGAAATGCCTCCCAGGGAATCGCAAAGTATTTATCCCCCATTCCGAGAAATCCGCCGAACGATAACACCGCATAGGCAATACGGCCTTCCGACAAATCAATCATTAAATCTTGAATTTCTCCAAGGTCTTCCCTCGCCGTATTTTGCACTTCAGTGCCGGTGATGGAACTCGAAGAAAGCACTTGACGAATCTTGGTAGTCATAAGACCTCCTTATAAAACGTTGAGTGAATAATGAAACCCTTCCATCCGATATAGCATGGCCTCTCCTCCGGCCGAACTGTGACAAACCCTTGAGAAGCCGCTAGGGTTTTCACCAGTTGCTACGCAGATAAAATCATTTATGGTGATGAAAATAACGATCAATCATATTTGTTAATTCCAATGCATAAGGAGGTGCGACCCATGGACCTGCGAAGTCAAATGGCCAAATCAATTCTTTTAGCCGGTATTCCGTTGCTGACATTACCTTTGTTGGCGGAATCCGGTATGTCTCGCAACGACCGGGCACAAATCCAGGACCGTAAAGGTTCGAACGCCGCTCAACAAATCATAGAGGGGGTAATTTCCAAAAAGAATGCTGAGGAAATCACCTTACGGACAAGTGATGGAAAACGAATCACCTTTCGCATTAATGATCAAACCAATCAGCTCTGTCCTCAAGGAACTCAAACATCACACACGTCTTCCATGAGGAAAGAGTCCGCAGGAAATCAAAATTCGGCAATGGAACAAGGGAGTTCCACCGGGAAATCTTCCGGGCAAAACCAAGTGGCTCAGGGTTCTTCCGGAGGTGATTCCTCCACCTCCGATCAAACCTCAAGCAGCAGTCTCTTTGGAATTCCGAGTGAACAGAATTCTGGTCAGAGTTCTTCGGTCAAGCAAAATGAATCACAGCAATCCCAACAACAGGGTTTCAGATTTGGTGAATGTAATTTCCAAAAAGGGGAATTTGTGAAGGCCAAATTAGATGAAAATAAAACCGCCACATTTGTGCGATCCATGGGAGATAGTGAGGAATATTACGGAACAGGTGGAGTTGAAGGGGAATACTTTGTTCTCCCGGCAGGCCAATTAGGCGGGTTGGATATCTCGGACAAGGATGCCAACTACTCCGTCAAGTCCACTGATGGGAAGGAAATCGGGAGTGTGTATAGGGTGATGACGAATAATAACGGAGATATTTCCTATGCCATCATCAGGAAACCGGACGGCCAGTTAATTTCGGTCCCGTGGCAGGCATTGGAGGGAGCAGGCAATAAGTCCTTTAAATTGAAAGTCACCCAGAATCAATTAGGGAATCTTCCCATTCTGAATGAAGGTGAAAATGTCGGCGCCCATGTGCAAAAACACTGGAACCTGACCGAACAGGAAAGGAAAAATCTGGCCAAGTGGAACGAACGACAGGATGAAAGAAACCAAGTCCGGGATCGGTACTACGAAGATACGCCTACTTTTCCGAACAATCGGGAAGGGTACGATCGATATGATCAGAACCGGTCGCGCATGAGCCGTTCCGGAGATGATCGCCAAAGACAATATCAGGATCAGAATGCTGAAGAATATCAAACCAAACGTAACGATTTCAGCCCAACCGAATTTCCACCACATGATCGTGCCTTTCAATATGAAGGGGCTGACCAGCACAATTCATCTAACCGGAATCGCCAAGGATCATATTCGAATGACTACCGGGATCGCGGGAATGGACAGTATTCTCGTAGCGGGGACAGAAATTACAATAATTCCGGCGACGGGAACTACGGGAACCAATCCCGTTCCAACAGACGGAATGATGATTTCCAAAATAATGAAAATCCACGGTCCATGTATTCCCAAAGTCGCGAGGGAAATTACAAAGATCCCATGGAGCAGTTGTCCGACCGGTACAACACCACAGCCCCTCGGAGCGATTATGATTCCCAACGGCAGAACGACGATCAGTATCAATCCAGGGGGTCAAATAAGAAAGATTATGATGACCGGCCGGAGGGATACCGACCATAAACAGAAGAAGACCCCAAGGCTTCACACTTGGACCCTGGAGTCAAAACCTAAAACATTCAACCTTTAAGTTTTGAGCCGTTTTTTATTAATAACCAATATAAAAGGAGAAGTGACATGACAAAATTTCTAACCGTTATGAGTATGTCTGCGTTCCTCGTGTTTTCTGGTGTTTCCGTGTTTGCAGGCCAGGCCGGGATGAACGACCAGGAGGGCCATTCCGAGGATTCCTCCACCATGAAAGGCAAGAAACATCAAGGAGGGATTGAGTCAAAGAGTCAATCCAACCAGAACACTGAACTTACGGAGGAGCAGCAAAAAGAAGCTCGCCCAGGTGGGGTAGGTGAAGAAGGCTCAACTTTTGGTAGTCCAAGTACTTTTCCGCCAGGCGACACCTCACAAGGATATACTGGTGAGGATAAAAAGGCAGAAAAAATGGAGCAACGGAAGCAAGGCATGTGACCAATCCTAACGGGGCGTGATTGGATGTAAGGAAACGAACCTCCTTCACGTCGCTACAGGAAATGAGTCAAAAATGCTGGCTGATGCGGGTCGGTCGTAATGAATTTCGACCGACCCGCTCTGAACCTGAACCAAAAGTTCCCCATTGACACGGACGTTCAACCACAGAATTCCTCTTTTATTCAATCCCTTTCGTCCTGA
>CABVRQ010000022.1:9792-50931 GCA_902500695.1 uncultured Nitrospira sp.
TGACACGGACGTTCAACCACAGAATTCCTCTTTTATTCAATCCCTTTCGTCCTGACCAACTGATGATGTATTAATTGCCACTACCTGAACATTCTTTACCAATTTTCAAAAGAAGGATTTCAGATCTTCATTCCGGTTAGGTCTAATCGGTTTGGCAGGATTTTTCGTTTTGAAATAGTGAGATGCGTCTCCTCAAACACCAACAACAATGTCCGTCAGGTTGTCGAATGAAGAGTTAAGCTTGTGCAATAGGGAAGGTGGTCTCCTTCCATGGACTCATTTCTCCTAGCACATTTACGATCTTCCGGTATCCCTGGTATTGGAGAAAACTTGCTATAACTGATGAACGGTATCCACTTCCACAGATGACGGCAATCTGCGGGTTTCCCTCAATCTCCCTGAAACGTTGAGGAAATTCACTTCCCGTGATGAAGCAGGCATTCTGGATATGACCGCCAGCCCATTCGCCAGGCTGCCGTACGTCCAATACTTCCATGTCAGAGTCCTGGTCTGGATGCTGCTGAAGATCCCACACAGACCATAGAAGTAACATGTGAAGTGGTTTAACTGCGGTGCGCCAGGCGAACATGCCTCCAGCTAACCAACCTGCCGGTGGGGGATATCCAATTCGGAGGAGCTGTCAGGTAACTTCCCAGAGGCCTTGCGGTTTATCAAGGACCAACAGAAGAATCCGCAGGAACGACCGTTCCCGCCCAGGTGGCAAACGAAGAAACCAGTCCGATAGTAAGGGCACCAGGAATGTGGGCCGTAAACGCTTCGGCCTGACGGCATTCAACGATAATCTCACCATCCTGATGTTGCCGGTCAAGTTGATCGGGTTGCAAGGCTAGGGCGTTCAGGTAGTGATCTCACAATGGGAGGGCCGTCGATATTCATTTTCCGCATTCTTGGCCAATACCGAGGCACCGCGGGAAGATGTGGTAAGTCGAGACCATATTCACAAAGCAATCGTTGTGATCCAAATCGACAAGCACTGGATTCATCTGGCGTTCATATCCAATCGTCGTGGAAAGCCTGCTCCCGATATTTCCCCCACACAGGGAACCGCTCACATGCGTCGGATACACTTCTACATAACCAGGGAGCGTGAGAAATTTCTCCTGAAGCATTTGGCACATGGTTTCGGCATATATAGCAGCCTCGTCAGGCCCTCCCAATAAATCCGGCCTGGCCACATCTCCCACGAGTAACGCCCCCTCCGGCCAGCAACATAACGGGCTCATCCCCTCGCGAACGGTCGGTAACCTACCACACTGATATGTTCTGGAATATATCCAGGAGTATGAAGAATTTGAAAGACGACCTCTCCCATGGTCACCCGTCATCGGACATAGGCCGCGCGTCATGGCCGACTTCGGCCTGTTTACCGGCTAGGCATTGGACGGAAATACGGTTGGCAAATTCACAAATGCCAATAACATAATCATGGTGTTGATGTGTTTCGATGGCATAGGCAATGTTCATTTCCTGTCTTCGAGCTTCATCGAGATAGGGACTGACATCCCGGCGAATGCCCAGAACAATGGCTTCGCCCGTTTCTTCGGCTCCAATGAAATACGAGGCATGTCCCAAACTTTCCAAATGAAATTGCTTAACGATCATTGACTGAATTCTTTAGAGGCTCAGGAGTCTTTCTGCGGCATTATTCAGGACGATGAGCATTCCGCCCTGCTGCCTGAAAGGCTTGACTGATGTGGGGCATATTGGTGTCCTTCTTGGTTTTTGGCACCTCCGGTATATCGCGATAATCTCCCCGCAACGCTTTTAATGCATGCCGCTCCTGTTGGATTTCATCTGGAGTGCGAATCCCCAGCCGTCGAAATACCGGAACCGGGGGACACCATCCTTGTATGGCATGTTGAAGCAGAAATCCTGCTACCGCCGCCGGGAGCAAGAACCATCGTCGATGGTACAATGCCCCCAATCCTATGCCTAGAAGTGAAATGGATGCCGCATTCGCTTCGAGAACCCGTTCGATATCCCATTCCTGATCCAACTCTTTTAAGCGACATTCTATTGCCGCGGGCCCGGCAGCGGCATACACCGCCACATGATGTTGACTTCGTTGGTAAATCTCTTCATTGATGCGATCGTCGGTCTGCTCTTCAACCCGAGTAGTCGTCGATGGAATTTCCATTTCCCCTTCTCCTCTGTTTTTCCAATTACCTACGGATGAAAAAAATGCGGTTCCAGTCTTTGCGAAGATTAATTGACCAATACCAACGAGGTAACTGGAGGAAACCCTGGATACTGCTCTGGACACCTAGGGTTTCCGTTATTAGGCCATTCAGGAAAATTCCGGCACATTTTTCACCGTATGAATTGAGTATGCCCGGGCCGATTCACCAGTTATTGACATCTCGATTGACATCCCGGACCGAAGGATGAAAAGAGGCTCGCCAAGAATATCCAGGGATCGAGAGTGATGTGTGTGAAAGATACCCGGCACTTCAACATGTCGGATCAACCGAAACACCTCACGAAACATGTACTAAAGTTTTCAGTTAGCCATTCCGGCATATCCGCCCACCTGTCATTGGGCTAGGTCCTCTCATGCGGCCACCGGATATGGATCACCATCGTCCAACCCTAGCCGGAGGAAAATTAAACCGCTTCTCCCCGACATCCCTGTAAAATTCTATTAAAAAATTTTCCTTATTTTTGATCCGGAACATTCTTTTCCATCCCCTGCGGGGTTAACTGTTCCAACTGGTCCTTCGTCATAGGTTGCCGGGTGGCCGGATCAACAGCCATTTCCGAATCGACCACCGGGGGTGTCACAATTGCATCAGGATCGGCAGGCATTTCGGGATGAATGACCATGTCCGGATCATGAACCGGCGGAGCAATCCCGGGTGATGCATGTCCTGAATCCATTTCTCCCCCCTCTTGGCCTTTCTCAGGGGTTTGTCCCCTGTCTCCTTTCTCGCGGGATTGAGATTCCAGATTGTTCGGAATCGGTTCAGACGAAAACCCTTTTTCAGAATACAAGAAAAGGAAAAGACTTAACCCCAGTATGCTCAAGCCCATCATTCTGTTTCGCATGGTTACTCTCCTCATGTGGTTGAACTTTTAAATAGGTGAGATTCCACTGACCACAACATCCCCCCTTTCCACTTTTCAACCTATGATCGCTCAACAACACATTAAAAACATCTGGAAATAACCCTTGAAAAAAGACCCTCTTCTCAAAAACATATAGACCCCTAGGGGAGAAAGAGGGAAATTCCAGGGTTTTCTCCAGGACCGTTATTTCTAGTTTTCTTTACTATCCAGAAAAAGACAACATCCACAAGGTAGTCATTTAATCATTTCACTCATGGGAACACTTATCATGAACACCAAATCAACTTTCACACCCATGCTCGGAGTGGTTTTAGCCCTTGGCCTGGCGGGTCTAGGTACAAACTCGCTCAAGGGGGAGGCCGTCGTGGACAATTCCGGGAAAAACCTGGAGATGGTCAGAGCAATATTGCGGGCCCAAAACCCCGGTGGAATTTCCTATGTGTCTTTCCCGATGGTGAAACAGTTGGAACCGGGCCAAAAATTTGTCAGATTTCCTGGCGAAAGGGCTCTTCCACCAAACCCGAACATGAAAAACCGCTCGTTCTAATTCTAGAAACATCCCATCCGCAGCCTTAACAACAAGGAGAATTGCAACAATGAACACACAACGCAGAAAGAGTGGAATGGTCGGATTAGCATTAGCCTTTGCCTTGACAGGAGGAGGGATATCCCTAGCCCTCAGCGAATCGGAAGGCTCTGCTCATCCATCCAATGATCTCCTTCTCAATGCCAATACACTCATTGGCAACACCGTGGTTGACAATGCGGGGAAAGAACTTGGAACGGTGAAAGATTTACTGATTGATCAAAAAACCGGCCAGATATCTTATATTGTGCTCTCCTATGGAGGCACATTCGGCGGAACGCTGGGAATCGGGGCGGAAAATTATTCCATCCCTTGGGCGGAGGTCAAGCTCACCAAACAGGATAATAAGATGTTGGTTCAGGTCGCCGAAGCGCCTATTGGCGAAAAGACAACGGCCAAAAAACACCCCTCAGTCCACAATCAACAAGCAGCCGGCATCATGACCGGGGACTTCAATCCGGCTACTGTCGAAACAGTAGATGGAACGGTGGAACATGTGAATAATGACCTGTTTGAATCAGAAGTCGCCACGACCGATAGTCTGATTGTGTTGGACGTGAAAACCTCATCCGGCACCGAACGTGTGCGGGTTGCACCTGATAATTACCTCAAAGAACAAGGAGTCGAGGTTAAGGAAGGCGATACAGTCGAAGTGACCGGTTCACGCATCATGAAAAAAGGGGAAAGTGTGATCATTGCATCAAAAGTTGTGCTGAAAAGAAACGGAAAAGTTCTGGCAGTGCGAAAGGATGACGGGTCTCCCAAATGGAATATGGATGCGAGTGTCCATACTAAGAGTAAAACAGGGCACGAATAATTATCTCCTTATTGTCTGTAAGCGGGGGAAAAGCATTAGTGCTTTTCCCCCGCTTTAGCTCTCCTTCACTTCAATATTTCCCACGGTATTTCTCTTTTTCTTGAACCTTCCCTTTGAAAACATTTTCCTTATCAAAGGTATCCCCTCTGAGTATTTTTCAACGAAACCATCCTCAGCCAGGGTTTTTCCCAGTTTTGTCCGGAAGCGGACCCTGATATAAAACTCTTAACTTTTTATTCTTCCAAATGAACGGGGTCCTCACATGCCTCCCAAAAAACCCTCAACAAGATTCTCACGCACACGCACACAACCCTCTCAAAAAATCCGTTATGCGATTGTGGGATTAGGATATATCGCGCAGGTTGCCGTACTCCCTGCATTCGCTCATGCGAAAAAAAACTCGGAATTAGCCGCCTTCATCTCCGATGACCCCAAAAAATTGAAAAAATTGGGGAAAACATATGGCATTACAGGGCTCTATTCGTATGACCAGTATGAAGAATGCCTGGAACAGGAAAAGATTGATGCCGTGTATATCGCGCTTCCCAACCATTTACATTGCGAATATACGGTCAGGGCTGCGAAAAAGGGGGTTCATGTGCTGTGTGAAAAGCCCATGGCCTTATCCGTCCAAGAATGTGAAACCATGATCCGCACAGCGGACCATTATGGCATCAAATTAATGGTGGCCTATCGGCTGCACTTTGAAGAGGCCAATCTTCGTGCCATCCAATTGGTTCAATCTGGAAAAATCGGCGAGCCTCGGTACTTCCAATCGGCGTTTAGTTTGCCGGTCAAGGACAAAAATAATATCAGGTTACGGGAGGAAACCGGCGGGGGAACGCTTTGGGATATCGGGATTTATTGTCTGAATGCATCCCGGTATCTTTTTCATGCGGAACCGATTGAGGTGTTTGCCACGACGGTCGGACAGGGAAGGGGTCGATTCGAGGAAGTGGAAGAAATGAGCGCGGTCACACTCCGGTTCCCGGATGATCAATTGGCCTCCTTTATTTGTAGTTTCGGCGCCGCAGATGTATCCGAGTTTCGGGTTGTGGGTACGAAAGGACAACTGCGAGTGACCTCTGCCTACGAATATGTTGAACCCATTACTCATTACCTAACCGTGAACGGGAAAGAGAAAAAGCAAGTTTTCTCCAAACGCGACCAATTTGCTCCCCAACTCGTAAAATTTTCTGATGCCATTGAGCACAACACGGTTCCCGAACCGGCAGGGGACGAAGGACTCCATGATGTCCGAATAATCGAAGCTCTGTACCGTTCAGCCAAAAAAGGTCACCCGATCTCCCTAACAAAAATACTCCGGAAACGACGTCCAACCATTCAGCAAAAGCTCCGTCGTCCACCGGTTAAGAAACCCCAACTCATTCACGTTCGCAGTCCGTCCGGTTAGGAAACTTGATGCTTATACATTCCTATTTACATCAGATGCTGACACAGCATGGAAAGGAGATGGATCCATGAATGAGAAATTGAACATGGTTGATTCCAATGGGTCACATCCAATCAGAAATATCGACCCGTCCTTGGCACCTTATCTTCTTGAGGCTGCATTGGATAGGGAATGGGAACATCGCCATGGCCAAGGACAATTTGGAAAAGCTCCAGGGATGCCAGCAGAAGAAGAAATGATGTCATGAGTCATGCGATGGGTGCCAAGCGCTGGGCGATCCCGGAAGGGTATATTCCGGCGAAAAGTACTGGTCCGGAACCCCAAATGACGAGTCATGAAACCGCCTGTCTCCTGAACATATCCAGCAATCCTGCGCATGTGAACATCACCATTTTCTATTCAGATCGGGAACCGATGGGTCCCTATAACATTATTGTCCCGCCACAACGAACGCGACATATCCGGTTTAACGATTTAGAAGACCCTGAACCAATCCCCAAGGATACGGATTTCGCAAGCCTGATTGAGTCCGATGTGCCGATTGTGGTGCAACATACCAGGTTGGATTCCCGGCAGGCCGAAAATGCCCTCCTGTCCACCATCGCCTATACAGACAATTCGTAACGCATTCACACCCCGTCCCCTATCCCGTCTGGTTCAACCTTGAACAAAGAAGAGAGGAACTCAGGACATGACCAAAACCGCCGCAGATGTGTTGGTCGAGAAACTTCATAATTGGGGTGTCGAAATTATATTCGGTATGCCCGGAGATGGTATTAATGGAATTATGGAAGCCCTGCGTCAACGAAAAGAGGCGATAACATTCATCCAGGTTCGTCATGAAGAAGCCGCAGCATGGATGGCATGTGGGTATGCCAAATACACAGGAAAGCTTGGCGTGTGCTTGGCCACATCCGGTCCAGGGGGGCTTCATCTGCTGAACGGATTGTATGATGCCAAAATGGAAAAACAACCGGTCCTGGCCATCACAGGCCATCACTTTCACGACCTGATCGATAGCCATGCCCAGCAGGATGTCAATCTCACCACAGTCTTTGAAGATGTCACGGTCTATAACACCCGTGTGATGAGCGCGACACATCTTGAAAATGTGGTGGATCTCGCATGTCGGACCGCCTTGGGATATCGTGGGGTGGCTCATATTAATTTCCCGGTGGATCTTCAAGAATCAAAAGCCGACAAAGGCTATTCCCAACGGAACATTCCCCACCATTCGATGGAAGTATTTTCCCGTAGCGCGCGCCTCCCCAATGAATCGGACCTGTATGAAGCCGCAGAAGTGCTGAATGTCGGAAAACGAATTGCCATAATGGCCGGAGCGGGAGCACTTGAGGCCACAGATGAATTGGAACAATTAGCGGAAATTCTTGGAGCCCCGATCATTAAACCCTTATTAGGCAAAGCCTCGGTGCCTGATGACAGTCCCTATACGACAGGCGGGATTGGTTTGCTGGGCACAGCACCATCCCAGGATGCCCTGGAGGATTGTGATACGCTATTCCTCATTGGCACGTCCTTCCCCTATTTGGAATTTTATCCAAAACCCGGACAGGCGCGAGCCGTCCAAATCGACCTGGATCCGGCGCGAATCGGATTGCGATACCCCGTGGAAGTCGGCCTGGTCGGCGACTGTCGAAAAACACTCCAACAATTACTCCCGATGTTACATCAGAATAAACACCGGAAATTTTTGGAACGGGCACAGACCAACATGAAAAAATGGCGGGAATTAATGGAAGCCCGAGGAACCAGGAAGGACAAACCCATGAAGCCACAAGTGGTCGCGTGGGAACTGGGCAAACAACTGTCGGACCACGCGATCGTTTCCTGTGATTCAGGAACTATCACGACGTGGTGGGCCAGACAAATACCAGCCAAACGTGGACAGAAACATACGGTCTCGGGAACACTCGCTTCAATGGGCTGCGGGCTGCCTTATGCTATAGCCGCCCAAATCGCCTATCCGGATCGTCAATGTATTGCATTCGTGGGAGATGGAGGATTTTCCATGCTCATGGCTGAGTTCGTCACCTGTGTCAAATACCAATTGCCTGTGAAAGTGGTCGTCATCAAAAATAATACCCTCGGTCAGATTAAATGGGAACAGATGGTGTTTCTTGGCAATCCTGAATATGGATGCGAATTGCAGCCCATCGATTTTGCGGCATTTGCCAGAGCGTGCGGGGGGACAGGGTTGACCATAGAGGACCCGGCTGAGTGCGGGTCTATCATTGAAGAGGCCCTTCGGGCTCCAGGGCCGGTTTTGGTTCAAGCTGTTGTGGATCCTTTTGAACCCCCCATGCCGGCGAATATTACGATAAGCCAGGCAGCAAAATTTGCCGAATCATTGGCTAAAGGTGAGCCGAATCGAGTCAAAATTGCTCTGACAGCTCTTTCGGGCCGGGTTCGTGAGCTCATTTAAGCCAGGAGCAACTTCAGAAAGAGGCACGGCACACTTCCGGGGAAATTACCACCCTTCTGCTCTTTTCCCTGCTTGCGCTATTGGAAGAATGCATGGATAGAGAATATTGGTCACGGGTTATTTCACACACCCTGAAACAGGAGGTGATTGATGCTCACAGTCGGATTCATCATGTTAACTGTAGCGGCAATCCTTGCCGTGCTGGGATTCGGCCTTTTGAATTCTCCTGTCGTCGGTCCCGTCCGTGTGGCGTTTTATTTTTTGTTGATTCTCTCAATCACCGTGCTGATATATGGGGTGGTTCAAGAAGAGGCTCATGTGAATCCCAGAGTGCCGACCCAGCAACAAAATTAAGAGGAGTGTTAAATCCTGGACTGTTGGTGAGTTGCCTCCTGCTTGCTCTCACAAAAGTTTTGACAAGAACAGTTCCATCCATTTTGTGGCCGTACCGATTGGGTCCGTCAGGTATCCAATTGATCTCGACATTGTTCACCGTCACATGCCGCCGATCCCGTGAGGGAATTTGAATGTCTTTTCATAAAATTTTTGTCTAAGGAAGTTGGCCGGCAAGAGGAGTCGGAACCTTCTCCCCCCACTGAGGGTAGGGAGCCGAGGGTCAGCATTAGCGTCAGCCATGTCCCGCACATCGGAGAGGTGGGTGAGGCTGTATGACACATGGTGTCGTTCTTTCCCAATCGGGTGATGAGCAAGCCCCACGCAATATTCATCGCCGGCATTCCTAGCGCGATTTGGGCTATACGTATAAGGTTGACATGAAGGGGATGGAAGGAAAATGAGGAGAAAATAGGACTCATAAGGGATCGGGAAATTTTAACCTGGAGACTGAAGAGGCTTACGAGAGGTAAGCTTGGAAAGAGTATAGGTCAGAACAATAGTCAGAAACGCTCCAATGAGAGCCACCAACATATCTTTTTGAGCATCCCATTCGTCACCCTGAGTTCCAAGATATGCCTCTCCCAATTCCGGGCGAACAAGGAGAACAATACTGGTTTCCATAATTTCAAAGAACCCACTCATGGCCAATATTCCACTGATAGGAAGGTAATAAGCCCAGAACCCATGCACATTCACCCGGCGAAGAAACAATTCCCGCAGGGGATACGCCAGAAGTAACCCGAATGAGAAATGGGCAATGCGATCAAAGTGATTCCGCTCCAATCCCCACCATTCCTGCATCCAAAAGCCCAGAGGAACTTTCGAATATGTGTAATGGGCTCCAACCGCGTGAAGCGTCATAAAGAGAGTGAGGAAAATATAGGAAAGATCTGATAACGGAAATGTTCGATAGGTCGTGACGAGAACAATCATCAGCCCTATTCCCAGAATATTCTCCAGAAACCAGTCGTGGCGGTCGATCGGCTCAATGGCGAGAAATATCCACCACACCACATACCAGGCAATGAGACCGTGGAGAAGAAACCGTTCTTTAAACGATTTCTGATTAATGGCGTTCGCCGCAGTGGTCAGACACATGAGGAAGTTCCCCCGACTTTTCCAATGTGAAACGAGATCCTGACAATTTCCATGTACCGATCATGATGACGAACCAGATCAGTGCGCCATATAAAGTCGCTTCCATATCCTTCTGCGCATCCCAGATATCTCCCTGAGCGCCGAGATAGGCCAGACCCAATTCGGGATGGACGATTCTGGTCACCCACGATTCCAGAATTTCCCACAGCCCCCCAAGCCCCACAAGGGTGAGGAGGACCATACCGGCGCGAATCCATCTGGGTATCCCAGCAATTCTTCGGAAGAGTTCGAACAAGGGTTGGGCAAAAAGTAAACCGAAACAAAAGTGGACGATGCGATCGAAATGGTTACGGGGCAACTCAAACAGTTCCTCCAGCCACAGCCCGAAAGGCACCTGGGCATAGGTGTAGTGGGAACCAATCGTATGCAAGGTGAGAAATACCGCAAGAAGCACATACGAAACGCCCGAAAAAGGCAGTTGCCGATATGTGATGGTTAATCCACCGACGAAAAGAAGAGGAAGGATATTGGCAAATGCCCAACTTTCGGGATCATAAGGAGCCATCGCCATAAAGAGAAAAAACCCCACATACCACAGCAATAACCCGCACATAAACACGTGCTTCACGCTCATCCTCCCTGAGAGTGATGTGAGAAAAACATCGGAATGGTGAATATATTGTCTCTCAGGGATTCCGGAATGACAAGACAGGGGGTGGGAAAGGTTTCCAGAACAAATACTCAAGAGCATAGAGGGCCACCCGATCCCAAAGAGATTTGCACGTTCAAAACCCCTAAACTCTGCCCTAAACTGTGCCTAAGCCACTCGTGGCATACAGCCTAGCGCCAATTACCCACGAGCGAGACCCATTCCTTATCGCGTGGGCGAGGCTGTCGGGGGCCGTGAAGACGATCCCTCTTCCCGCGCCGGACTGCCTTTCATGAACCGGTTGCATCCGCTGTTCCCGGACACCAGCAATCGATAGGGTTGCAGGTTTTCATCAATACATATCCCCATCGTGGCATCTTCACTCTTTGCAGTGGGTTCGATTTGCCACCATTTGCAGCTTTTACATAATCCCCATTGATCTGCCATTTTCGTTCTCCCCCTTCTAGATTTTACATGAATTCCTAATCATGGCAGATCGAGAGGGGGACCTTTCATTCCACTGTTTGGCCTTCTGAAACTCTGTCTTTATAATTGCCAAGGATCCCATCAGTCCGCCACCTATCAATGAAATAGCCACACGAAACGTCTAGCTGTCGTGTCACTAGATCACAGACCGCCCTTCTAGCGGTACGGACGAGTCCCAGCCGTTAACGCCGTAAATGTCCAGTTATTTTTGGGGTATGAGGCAGCGGAATAACATGCAGAAATTGACCGATTCACGCGGTGGTGGATGAATGGCTGCTATTGGAATAAAAATGATGCCCTTTCAGAACACCATTCCCTTGAATACCATTGGGCTTGAAGTCACATGGGCCTTGCTTCATGGCCATTAACCCGACCGTCTCTTACGACCTTGAACAGAAAGTTCCCACCGGTAACCGACAGGGTCGAGAAACCATTTGCCCCTATGTGATGATTCTGGTGACTCAGAACCGATTTTGCTCCAAGATTCCTCACCTTGACCTTGTGCTTCTTCAGCTGTTCAAGCGCCTTTCGCAGTGCAGGCATGTTCTTCAAATGAAACGACATATGACCTATCGATTTGGGTGAAACTTGCCTTTTGACAAGGCGTTCGTCACATGGTCGTTGCCGAGAGCTCCACCGTCCTGGAATTCGAACTCTTTGCGCAATCCCAGGACAGCCATGACCCGTTGCGAACCACGCTTGGGATCACAGACAGCAAGCCCGAAATGACCGACCTGGCCAATAGTGAACGGTATGGTCCTGGTTGCAATTTTGTAAAACCCATGAACCGTGGCGCATTTCTGCTGTCGTAAGAACAATGGACGGAAGACCGAGGATCTAAGTCACAAAAATTTCCGAAAATTCCATGCCCCATGCAGCCACGATGAGGTGGTTCAGTTTGACGGACATGGTCTTGATACTTTTGTTTGGTAAGTCTACGGTCTCTCCATGCACTGTGCCGACCGATCCGCATTCCAGATGAAATAGATGATTGACCAGGGCCTTTTGATCAAATTTTCCCGACAAGATCCAAGCCTGGCTTCAAGGTCTTATCGCCTGGCGTCCAGCTGGCCGGACAGACTTCTCCTTTTCCTTCTCTCACGTGGACTGCCGCTTGAAGTTTCCTGAGTAGTTCCCGGCCATTTCGTCCAATACTGTTATCGTGGATTTCGCCAACTTTCAGAACACCATCCGGATCAATCACGAAGCTCCCTCGGAGAGACACGCCTTCATCCTCCAGATATGTCCCGAATTCACGGCTTAGTTTGCCTGTAGGATCGGCGACCATCGGATACTGAATGCCTTTGATGGCTGGGGAGGTATCATGCCAGGCCTTATGCACAAAGACCGAATCGGTACTGACTCCCCATACTTCCGCTCCCAGTTTCTGGAATTCCGGATAGAGCTCGCCAATTTCCTGTAACTCGGTTGGACAGATAAATGTAAAATCACCAGGATAAAACACCAACACCAACCACTTGCCCTCATATTCTGACAACTTCAGAGAACGAATCTGTTCCTTGTGAAATGCCTGGTAGGTACCATCCGGTATGGTCTGCCCAATTTGCATGATCATTCTTTCTTGTCTCCTTCATTAATACAGATTGAAATATTTAGCTTCGATATTTCATATAAGTAGTGGTTTTATCTGAACTCAAATTCTTGAGTCATTAAAACAAATCCTACCCCGGAATACAAAAAGTTGGGACTGGCATGACCCCTTGCGTGAAACTCTCTTATTTCCCATATAGTTTATGAAATTGACTGCAATCACGGCCTCAGAAGGAAAGAACTCTGATTTCCCTAAGTAAGAGAACGACCACCCTTAATAGAATTCCAGAAAACCGTGTTTTAATTTTAATGGCTTTTAAATGTATTGCACTTTCACTTACCAGGGTTACTAACAGTGTGGACCGACCATATGTTTCTATATAATTTAGAGGTCACCCTGTCACTTACTTATTCATCTCGGGATCATCAATGATGAGGAGCGATTCCCATGGCCAAAAAGCAATCCGCTGAATCCACCCCTCCTTCCACCCGCAAAAAAGCGAAATACGGAGATCAAACTGTCCAGGTCGGCACAGGAGGGGAAGTGCACCAGACAAGTGGAAAAACCAATCCGGTTTTAACGACTCAGCAGGGAGTTCCTGTCGCAGATGACCAGAATTCACTCAAGATCGGCGCGCGGGGTCCTACAGCCTTAGAAGATTTCCACTTTCGTGAAAAGATCTTTCATTTTGACCACGAACGCATCCCCGAACGAGTCGTTCATGCCCGAGGATTCGGGGCGCATGGGTATTTTGAAAATTATGGGTCGCTTGCCGACATTACCAAAGCCGACCTCTTCCAACGAGCAAAGGATAAAACTCCCGCTTTTGTTCGTTTCTCAACAGTGGCCGGTAATAAAGGGTCCTTCGATTTGGCAAGAGACGTCCGCGGGTTTGCTGTCAAACTTTATACCAAAGAGGGTAACTGGGATATCGTGGGAAATAATATGCCTGTGTTTTTCATTCAGGACGCGATGAAATTCCCCGACCTTGTCCATGCAGCCAAACAGGAACCGGATCGAGGATTTCCCCAAGCCCAAACGGCCCATGATAACTTTTGGGATTTTATCTCTCTGACGCCGGAAAGCATGCATATGATTATGTGGACCATGTCCGACCGAGCCATTCCCCGGTCTTTCCGATTTATGGAGGGATTCGGCGTCCACACATTCCGGCTGATTAATGCCGAAGGAAAATCAACGTTTGTGAAATTTCACTGGAAACCGAAGCTGGGCATGCAGTCCGTGGTCTGGAACGAAGCCGTGAAAATAAACGGTGCCGATCCGGACTTCCATCGCCGGGATTTATGGAATGCTATTCAACAGGGAGACTTTCCAGAATGGGAATTGGGTCTGCAGTTGTTCGATGATGAATTTGCCGAGGAATTTGACTTTGATGTGCTTGATGCGACGAAACTGATTCCAGAGGAAATCCTTCCGATCCGACGTGTCGGTCGACTCGTCCTGGATCGCTGCGTGGATAATTTCTTCGCTGAAACCGAACAGGCCGCGTTCTGCACTCAGAACATTGTACCGGGAGTGGATTTTTCCAATGACCCGCTTCTTCAAGGACGGAATTTTTCCTATCTGGATACCCAACTCAAACGGCTGGGGAGTCCGAATTTCACTCACATTCCTATCAATGCGCCCAAATGTCCTTTCAGCCACTTCCAGCAGGACGGACACATGGCTATGCAAAATCCGCAAGGACGAGCCAATTATGAACCCAATTCATGGCCCGGAGAGGAGGGAGGCCCACGGGAATCTCCTGAAAAAGGATTTACTTCCTATCCTGCCGAAGAGGAAGGTCCCAAAGTCCGGCTTCGCTCCGAGACCTTTGCCGATCATTACAGCCAAGCCCGTCAATTTTATATTAGCCAGACCGAGGTCGAACAAACACACATCGCGAAAGCCTTAGTTTTTGAACTCAGCAAAGTGGAACGCCCTGTGATACGAACTCGAATGGTTTCTCATTTGCTGAATATCCATCAGGATTTGGCCAAACAAGTCGCCAAAGGGTTGCGAATCAAGCAGATGCCCACGCCCGCCGATGCTGCAAAACCGACACGGGAGGATCTCCAGAAGTCACCGGCGCTCAGCATGCTTCTCAATGGTCCCAATACCTTCAAAGGGCGAAAGCTGGGGGTGCTCATCACCGATGGAGTCGATAGGAAGGTGTTTGAATCCCTCAAAGCGGCCGTCAAATCGGCAGGGGCAATTATGGAGATAGTGGCGCCCGGCGTGGGCGGGGTGGAAGCCAGTGACGGGACATGGATTGAAGCGGACCAAAAGGTGGATGGCGGCCCATCTGTCCTGTATGACGCAGTGGCACTCTTACCTTCCGAGGAAGGAGGGCTAGCTCTGGCCAAGGATCCTGCCGCCAGAGACTTTGTAGCTGATGCCTTTGCTCACATGAAATTCATCGGTTACGTCGAGGCTGTCACTCCTCTATTTCAGAAGGCCGGAGTGCAGGAAAGTCGAGACGCTGGATTTTTTGCCGTTGATAAGGGGAAAGGATCAACGCAATTCCTTGAAGCGTGCCGAAAGCTTCGCTTTTGGGACCGCGCGGTGCCCTCTTCATGAATCGCCGTGTCATAAGAGAGCGTCAGCACAAATTTCCATTCTTCCCTTTCGCTGGAACAAGGAGTTCAAAATTCAGGGGTAACTATGGCCGAATCAGGGGTTTCTGCTAGTTAGGAGTACCCTCGATCTCCTTCATAATTCCATTAGTATGACAAAATTTTTCTGCATTTTCTTTCGTGGAGTCATCGCATTCAAAAAAGGGGGGTAGAATCATGAAGGTGGTAAAGACAGTCCTAGGAGTTTTAATGGTGATTTTTCAATTATTGGAAGTCATTAGCATGGTGAGCCGTTTCGCCTTAGTAGTCTGAACGAACAATTGAAATCGGGAACGAAGCTACCCATTCAATCTTGGCTTCGTCCCTTTTTCAATTAAAGGTGCAGAAATGTGATTTAAACATTTTCAAGAGCACTCCCCCTTGTCCCCTATCATTCAATAGGCCGAGTTCTCAGAATATATACACTTCAATCCCTAATATGCCGGACTTAGGCCTTGATTAATTCTATTCACATTAATCCCTTGATCCATTGAAATTCAGGACATTGAAAACTCGTCGTTAAGGGTTCTTGCCAGTTTAAGGGAGGTGTCATTTGGGATATAACAACCACTCAAAGATTTTTATGGGTTGTAAAATTTTGGGATGGGTCACAATTGGATAACGACCCGGACACATACAAATAACTGTTCTGTTCAACGAAGGAAGATACCCGCATGGCAAAGAAAAAGGAAGGAGCAGGAGAATGGGAACCGAAGGCGTGAGATCATATTGCGAACCGAGTACGAGGTAAGAGTATGGACCTGTTCAGTCAAGCTCAAGAAAAGATCAAACGAAAGGTGGAGGAGCAAAAGACGCGTGGAGTAAAAGAACTTTCCGGCATGGTAGAAGCGATTCGTCATGCAGGGCATCATCTACGTGGTCGGCAGAAAGATGCCATAGCCCACTATACAGACAGGGCCGCGGACAATATTGATCGGGCCATTCAGTATGTTGAATTGCGAGATGTGAGTGATCTACTGAAAGAGGCTCAATCCCTTGCCCGTCGTCACCCAGAGGCCTTTTGGGGAGGCGCATTCTTGCTAGGACTGGTGGCAGCCAGATTTTTAAAAAGCTCCAATGAACCTGAACGGCGGGAATCGGTGTCTGCACGGAAGAAGGAGCGTGCGACGATTGTGCCTATGTCGACAACCGTGTAGACAACCCCCGGAAACCTGGAATCCCTCCATTAGTAGATACGTGGGGCTTCACGAATAAGGAGACGAGAATGGATGACACCCAAGGTGAACGGCGACTGAGTGAACTTTTGAGTGACCTTATGAGGCAGGTAAAGTTTTTCTTTCAGCATGAGCTGCAATTATTCAAGAGCGAAATATCGCTCAAAGTTTCTCAGGCAGGAAAAGATCTCGCGCTCATCGCTGTGGGTGGAGCAATTGTCTATGCAGGGGTGTTGGTCTTATTGATTGCGGCCACACTGGCTTTGGCGCTCGTGATACCCGGCTGGGCTTCGGCCCTCATAATTGGAATAGTGGCTATTGGTGTGGGCTATGCCCTACTTCAGAGAGGCATAAACGACTTGAAACACATGAATGCCTCTCCAACACAAACATTTGAGAGCTTAAAGGAGACTAAAGAATGGATAACACACGCCATCAATTAAATCCTTCATCGTCGGGACAAAATAAGATTCAGAACAATCTTCGTGACAAGATTCAACTCACCAGGGATGAAATAGGCAGGACCATGAATTCCATTCAGAATCGTCTTTCTCCTGATCGAATGGCGCAATACATCAAGGAATCAGCAAGGGGCGGGATACAGGCTGTCAAAAACCAGGCACGAGGCCCATCTGAACAATGGGCATCACCCGACACTGAGAAGATTTTGAACAAATCTATTCCTGCCGCTTTAATAGGGGTTGGCCTGGCATGGATCGTGGCACGGGCCATTAATGCCTCTCAAGAAACGAATAGACGGAACAGAGATTTCTATTCACTGGATCCGCAGGAGGAATGGCCTCTCTATGCGCCGGAAGAAGAATCAGGACGGACGTGGTCAAACCGGACGAATGAAAAAGACTCGATACAAGCCCAGAGGGCGGCCCTTCAGAAATCCTTGGAACAAGCGAAAAGAGAAGGCCCCCAGGGCACCCATCATGCTCAAGATTGCCTACTTAGTGAATGGACATCCGAACCTCATGAGAGAGAAGGGGAAAATCCCGCCAAAGGAGATTTTCAGAGATTCCTTCAGGATAATCCCCTTACGATGGGTGTCATTACATTAGCCATAGGAACAGCAGTGGGCCTCTCCCTGCCTCGGACCAGAGGAGAAGACAAATGGATGGGGAGGACCCGCGATCAATTCGTAGATCAGGTGAAAGCAGCATCAAGAGATATCACACCGAAGGTGCGTAGGGCTTTTAGTGATATGGAACGCACAACAAGGAAAATAATCAAGGATGAGATATACGGAGAAAAAGTTGAGAGAACATAGCTCCGGATCCGGCATTCACGTATTTATCCATAACATACAGACTCTTGAGACTTAACATTCATCACTCTTCATTCTAGAAATTATTTTTCACTCATGGATCGACCGAAACTCAACCCCAATGATCATCAAATAGGCACCTTCCCTCCTGCCGAGGAAAGAGCACACATGGCACCGCCATTCCAGGAAGCAAAAAAAGAGGGGAATAGAGGAAGAAATGCAAATGTCCCAGGACAAATTCCAAAATTTGGGTGGTGGGATATTCTCGTCCGGGTGAAAGACCAGATTTCAAGCGATAATGTCTCCATTGTCGCTGCAGGCGTCGCTTTTTATGGGACCCTGGCACTCTTTCCTGCCCTCGCGGCTATTGTTTCAGTATACGGCCTTATCACCAGCCAGCAGGAGGTCCAAGAGCAAATCACTTCAATCAGTGATTTCCTGCCGCAAGACGCTCAATCCATCATTCATGAGCAGTTGATGTCCATTTCCACCAGTGCAGAGTCGGCATTAAGCTTTGGAGCCATCGGGGGTTTGCTTCTCGCGATATGGAGCGCCTCGAAAGGCATGACCGCCTTAATTACCTCATTGAATATTGCCTATAATGAAGAGGAAACACGGGGGTTTGTTAAAATCACGGCTCTAGCGTTAGGGCTAACGGTCATTGGAATCATTTTCCTCATTCTGACGCTTTTTCTGATTACGATGCTTCCCACAGTTCTCAGGCTATTCGGATTCGGCGAGGTTGCTCAGGCCAGCCTCTCTCTGGCCCGTTGGCCGGTCTTGGCGGGCATCGTCATGCTTGGGCTATCTTTACTCTACCGTTACGCGCCATGTCGGAATAAGCCAAAATGGGAATGGGTGTCATGGGGCGCAGCCATTGCCACCATTCTTTGGATAATTGGGTCATCAGCATTTGCGATTTATGCGAATGATTACAGCAGTTATAACCAGACGTATGGATCACTGGGGGCGGCTGTCATCCTTCTCATGTGGTTTTGGTTAACCGCATTTATCATAATGGTCGGAGCTGAGCTGAATTCGGAAATGGAGCGGCAAACCACAAAGGATTCAACCGTGGGAGAACCCCAACCCATGGGCCAACGGGAGGCCTACTCTGCCGATAGTCTCGGGCCAAGCCAATGACTTCCATTCACGGCGATTGATGGAGAAGCTTTTACTTGTCTGGCTGGAAGGAATAACAATGACTTTCTCAAAATTCATCCATTAAACCTAATATTCCTGAAATTTCCGGAAAAACATAGATGCCTGAAATCAAGCGGCAGTATCAATCAGACGAGGGTTTTGTGGATCCCAATCCAGAATAAGGAGAGAGATGATGCCAAGAGGAGACAAATCCAAATATACGGAGAAACAAAAGCGTCAAGCGAGCAAAATTGAAGAAGGATATGAAAAACGGGGTGTGTCCCAAGATGAAGCGAAGCAGCGGGCATGGGCTACCGTGAACAAAATGACCGGGGGAGGGAGAAACCCGGGTGGGTCCGGCCGAGGCAAACCGATGAATACGGAACCGGCGAAAAAAGGAGGCAAAATAGGTGGGAAAACCTCCGCATCACGGTCGGTATCAGCCAAATCCGCCTCTGCCAAAAAAGCGGCCCAGACACGCGCACGGAAGAAAAAATAAAGGCCTATAATCATTGTGTCTGCAATAATCCTTTCGTTTTTTCTACTTTATGCAAAGTTAAATTTTAGCTACCATGGAGCAGTTTTTAAACTTTGGAGGACTGCGCCATGGCTGATACAGAGAGGCGTTGTGAAGTCTTGAGAAATTCTTGCGAAACTTTCTGAGCGTTTTTCAATAGTTTGGCATCGATCTTTTTGAGCGTGATAGTGCTGGCCTTCTTAAATTTCATAAGCTCAGCCCAAGTAATGGGCCATGCGATCGGTGCGCCCTCTCTCGCTCTTAAAGAAAACGGCACGACGGCTGTTGAAGAAAAGTCATTGCGGAAGAAATCAATGAAGATTTTGCCAGTCCGCTTTTTCTTGCTCATATTGGCAACATAGGCGCCGGGAACTTCAGACGCCAACTCTTCTGAGAATTCACGGGCGAAATCTTTAATGTCGTCCCATTCATGCTCTGGCTTGATGGGTGCGACGATATGAATACCCTTACCGCCCGATAATCGGGGAAAGGACACCAGCCCAATGCGCTTAAGACGGTTGCGAATATCTTCGGCTGCAAGTTTGACCGCCTCAAACGGAACGCCTTCGCCCGGATCAAGGTCAAATATAATTTGATCGGGTTTACCTTTGTCTGCCAGCTGGCTCTGCCATGCGTGGAATTCCATTGTTCCCATTTGAACAATCTGGAGAAGGCCCACTTCATCTTCGACGTACAGATATTCGTGTTTATTACCTTTGTGGGTTATCGTTTTGGAGTGAACCGCATCACCCATGCCTTTCATCGGATTTCGCTGAAAGAAACATTGACCGCCAATGCTGTCCGTACACCGCAACAGACTAATCAGTCGTCCTTCAATGAAAGGGAGCATCAAAGGCGCTACCTTCGCGTAATATTCCGCCACGTCGCCTTTAGTGATCTTTGTGTTGGGATAAACAATCCGTTCGGGATGCGTGATATTAACCCCGTTGAACAAAACCTTCTCAGCAGAGGCCTGGGATTTCGTTCTAGGCTTCATACCCTTGGTAACTTCTTTCAGCGGTTTTGCATTTTCTTCTACAACTGCCTTAGGGTTTTTGTCTTCCCGCAGGCCTTTGAATGACGCGTGACGAATGTGACCATCCGGGGTCCATTCCATGAATGATATTTCGCAAAGCAGCTCCGGTTTAACAAAAACGTATTCGCGAGCCCCACGAGCAACCCTATCTGGGAATGGGGATTTATCTATTTTTAGCGGAATGAGCTTTTGATAAATTTCTCTGGCAAGCTTGGTTGAGAAGCCCGTGCCGACTTTCCCCGCATAGGTGAAATTCTTGCTCTTATAGTAGCCCAATAGCAATGCACCAATGGCTTTTGGGAAATCCTTGGCAGGCATAAATCCACCAATCACGAATTCTTGTTCAAGGCCGCACTTGCTTTTGACCCAATAATTCGTCCGGCGTCCGTGATAGACGCTATCCTTTTTCTTCGACACCAATCCTTCAGCGCCAATTTCACATGCCTTTGATAATAGGTCCGGTGCACTTTCAAAATGTTCGCTGAAATGCAAAGGGGCTTTGGCTTTTTTAAGAATTTTGGCCAATAGCAATTTGCGGTCAATCAATGTTTTTTTAGTAAGGTCTTCACCGTTAAAATACAGAAGATCAAAAATCCACGCTTCAATACGCTCGGCCTTTTCATCCGACAATGCCGCCTGTAAAGCGCCGAAGTCGGTTCTCCCGTTGTGGTCCAGCACGCACGCTTCCATATCAAAAACGCCACTCTCGATGTCTAGAGCGCCAATAGCTTGCGCCAAAGGTCTAAGCTTGTGCGTCCAGTCTTTACCACCGCGTGTGCGAAGGATCACTTTTTCGCCTGCCACAAACGCCATGAAGCGATATCCGTCATATTTAATCTCATGGACCCATGCGTCTCCTGCTGGTTGTTGGTCAACCAAGGTGGCAAGTTCTGGCGTCTTAAACTTCTTCATCAGCGCCGTTAGGGATACCCCAGCTTTTGCTGGCGCAGATTTCTTAGCCTTCGCCGTTGCATTGGTATCAGCATGCTTCGACCCTTTGCGAACGCCCGTTTTACCAGGACCCGCTTTCCGGATTTCAGCCATGGTTCGCTCAGAGATTAGGCTTGTGCTCTCGCGTTTAAAAAAGCCTGCGTTCTTCGTCTTGTTGAGAATAAACTCGTCTGTTGCTTTAATCAAAAGCCAGTTCTCGCGCTTTTCGGCTTTCTTCATGCGAACAAGGTGCCAAGTGCCTTTCATGCGAGTCCCTTCAATGGTGAAGGTGATGCGGCCTTTCCTTTCCATTATGTCGGGATCATCTTCAGGTATCCAAGTACCTTCATCCCAAATCATAACGGGACCAGCGCCGTATTGCTTATCGGGGATAACACCCTCGAACTCGTTATAGTCCATCGGATGGTCTTCGGTACGAACGGCGAGACGTTTATCGGCTGGATCATAGCTTGGGCCTTTGGTAACGGCCCAACTCTTCATGACTCCGTGCCATTCTAACCGGAAATCATAATGGGTGCGGGTTGCTTCGTGAAGTTGAATGACGAAACGTAAATCCTTGTTTGCACGTTTGCCAGCTTTCCCGGGAGGCTCCGCTGTGAAACGAAAGTTACGCTTCCCATTATATTTTTTGAGAAGCCCTTTCGCCACCTACGCCACTCTCTTCTTCTTAACAGCAGGTTTTTTCTTTGCCGACGATTTCTTGGCGGTTTTCTTCTCAGACTGTTTTGCGGAAGCTTTACCGCCTTTGGACTGCTCTACGCTCTTGCGAAGGGCCTCCATAATATTGATGACCTTGCCGGACGGTGCTTTTCCCCCTTTAACGCGAGATGGTCGTTTTTCGGACTTCGCGTCAATGATCTCTTTCAACCCTTCTTGATACACGTCTTTAAACTTGGACGGATCAAACTTACCAGCCTTCCGTTTGATAAGCTCCAAGGCTAAATCGAGCTGATCGTCATTCGGTTTTTCATTGGGTTTAATCTCTTCAAAATATTCCTCAGCCTTACGCACTTCGTAATTATAGCGAAGTGTCTCTAAAATGAGGCCTTTGCCACAGGCTTTGAGAGCGACGATCCGTTCGCGGTTGGCAATGATAACCTGACCGATTGCAACCTTCTTGCTCTTCTTCAAAGCATCACGAACGGTAATATATGCTTCCTTCGCAAGTTTATTATCGGGCGAAACGTAATAGGGATTATCAAAGTAAATGGAGTCAATCGACGACAGATCGACAAACTGCACCAAATCTATCGTGTGTTTGCTCTCCAGCCTGAGCTTATCAATTTCCTTATCCTCGATAGGGATATAAGCGCCTTTCTCGTATTCATAGCCACGCACGATATCATCGGGATCAACAACATCCCCATCTTCATTAACATTTTGGTAGCGGATGCGCTGGCCCGTATCTTTGTCGTATTTATGAAGACGGATTTTTTCACTCGCAGTCACGGCTGGATAGAGTCGGACCGGAAATGTAACAAGGGACAATCTAATATGGCCCTTCCAATAAGCTCGCTGCGGCATGGGGTTCTCCTATTCAAAAATCTATCCATAGACAACCGGCAACCGTGCCTTATAGTTCCCGGTGGATTAGGGCCAGTTAAACATAATTCTTTCAGTTTCTTGGGCCTCAATTTGGATGAAGCGTTGTTTCAGTACACTTATCATGGAGTCATAACTGTTGCCGACCATGCTGCAAAGAGCGTCAGACGCGACAATAATGCGGTACCCAAATTCCACTTCTCCCAACACAGTCGCAAGCACAAATGTCAATTTCGCCGCACGAAATAATCTACGCGTTAATTCCCGCTGTTGAAAACGCTGATGGAGATCTGTTTCAACCCAAGGACCATAAAACTGTTTATCGATCACTTCTGCGGGAGGAGTGGATCTACCCAGTTCGTGTATTTAGATCGACTAATCCATTATCGAGCTTGGCAAGGGTCTAGCCCTCCCAGTGCTCGTAATATTTCTTCCAAATGCCGTGGCCCTGATCGAACTCCTCAACCGGAATAAACCTTGTAAATCCCGTTTGCTCAGGATGGCTTTTCTGATAAAGACAAGACTTGTGGCTGTATTTTATCCGCCCCTATTGTCTGCAATTTTGTGAGTTCAGCAAACATAGGTTGCAGGTCAACGCATAGATGGACGGTGTGGTATCTCAGGATTAGGTTCAGTTATGCCTGTGTTGCCATATAAACGCATAAGTCGGATCATTAATGTTCCGGGTTAAAGACAAGAAGAGTGTTTCTTTACCATGCGAAGTAGTGTCCTACTTCTTCGGGGTTCATTAGTCCAGTTTTATGGAGCTGTTCGGAATGGTTCAGCGAGCTTTCGGCCGAGGTATTCCACCTTTCCTGCAACCCCGCGTTCAGTCAGCGCCTACTGGAATATAGCTCACTAATATACCCTTCCTCATTAAGCCCCTGGCCACCGGCCGGAATTAAAATTTATTCCCGGACGCCTGCCCGAAGAGAACACCGAATTATTATTTTCCGGTTTTCTTCTCCTCGCTTTTCCTATTCTCCTTTTGACGGTCTAAGCAGGATTAGCGGATATCGGCTTCGCGTGAGAGAAAATCAGCTAATTCCGCCGCATGTTTTTCCGTCTGTGCCAGAATTTGCACGACCAGCAGCCAGGTCACAGGATCCGTACCCTGAATTTTCCGAGCCAGGACTGAATAGCGCTCAATCTGCTGGCGTTCCAGGGTCAGATCTTGCCCGATCATTTCCGCCATGGTGCTCCCTTGTTTGGGTTTCACACCGGCCTGTCGTGCCTTTTCCGCAATTTCTTCCGGATCGAAAATGGGAACGCCGCCAATCTGTTGAATTCGTTCAGCCAACAAGTCCGCATGCTCTAATTCTTGCAAGGCATGCGCATTAAACTCTGCTTTAAATCCTGGGGAAAACAAAGATACGGCCATATAGGCATGCTGTTTATATTGAAGATAACTGGCAATTTCGGTTGATCGCAGTTCATTGAGCTCTTTAATCACTTGTTTGGGATCAGCCTTATATTCTTTTGTCACAGCCCCAAGCTCAATGCCCTCTTGGAGTTGCTTTGGGGAAGAATGTTTTAATCTTTTCTTTTCCTTCAATTACTCAGCCTCCTCTCACGATGAATGCCATAAGCACGTGGTAGTTCCAAACTCATTTAATTATGACATTGAGGTCTATCCATTTCGCTGTCTCCACAACTACGCTGGGGGTCTTCTCCCTGTGATAAAACTGAACACGAATATAATCAAAAACACTACAAATAGAATCCAGGCAATATTGGTAGCTGTTCCAGCCACGCCGGACAATCCGACCACTCCGGCAATAAGCGCAATAACTAAAAATGTAATGGCCCAACTTAACATAGGTCTTTCTCCTTTATTCCCTTCAGGAAGAGTTGAAATAAATTGTTCATCTTCCAGGCGACGGCTGCCAATTAATGGTTCTTTCCATCTTTATTACTTAATTGAAACTTCACCACCTTATTTTGAGCATTGACTTCGATCTGAACCTTGTCTCCAATTTCCAAACTTTCCTTCCCCTGGGAATTACTCAAATTCAGGTACCGAGGGGACAGCCCACCAGCCTCTCCCGCATTGACCCGTATGGTGTTTTCATTCACTTCCTCGACCACACCCTCAACATAGCGATGACCCTTATCTAATTGATGATCTTCCTGTATTTGAGATGTTGCCGAACCGTCATTTTGAGGAGCATGCCCTGTGAGATCGCTACCGAAAGATAATCCCGGAATCATCAGCAGGACAAAGAAAACCATCATTATTGGTATATTCAAAAACCACTGAATATCTTGTTTGGGATTCTTCATGTTTACCTCCTTCATATTTATTTTTCTAAGAGACCCAATAAACAATTCGTGGCGACAACGGTTGTCATCTGTCCTGGTTTCTTTAATTGTTCTCGGACTACCTTTCTTTCTCACTCTTTCTCCCGAACACCTATTTTTTCCCTCCGCAGCAGGAATGCCCACATTGACATTGTCCGGCTTTGGCAGAATCGGAAGAACGACAGCTGTCTGAACAAAATTCTTTCCCAGGAGAAGCCTCACAAGAACACGAAGGATGAGCACATTGTTTGGCATTTGCAGTAGGCATAGTCCCTCCTTGTCAATTTTGAATAACAGGTAAAACTTTCCCTTCGACCATTCTAATAATTTTTACGTGGGCATGAGATCTCTTGCAATGGACAAAACCTGGTCGGCATTGTACATTTTGGGGAACCTTTCTTGATTGGTGCGCCAGATCAGAACGACTCTAGGGCTCATCCCTTCTATCCCATATGAACGTCCTGAGAATTAGTTGGCAGAATCTTGAAGATTTTCGCCAGCCCGTTCAAGCTGCTCCCCTGCTTTCTCCGTCGTTTCGTCTACACTTTTCCCCGCTTTTTCGGCAGGCCCCTCCTGCTCGCATCCCATCATGAAAAATAGCGATCCTAAAAAACACAACATTAGCATCATAGTTTTTGCACTAGATATCATTGATGATTTTCCTTTCTCATTTTGCTTCGTAATGGCCTATTGATGGACGAACTTTTTTCGGAATGAACAATGAATCCCCTTTCTTGCCGGATAAATACCTCCCAAGCTATTCCCAATCGTGGGGCTTTCCATAAAAATCATACATACGAACTTCATACTCTCTATTTATGGGTTTGTTCGGGTCATACTCGGGACTTCCCTCGATCGTTTCTCGAGTCATGGCAACCTCAACCGTTTGTTTATTCCAATCAATGGAGTTGACCCACTTGTAAGATATAAGAACCTTTTTCCCTGGCAACCAATTATGAGTATCGACAACCAAATATCGAATAGCCCATGTTGTATCCTCCACGATAAAGTCATCCACATGGCCAATCTCTCCGTCCAGGGCTCTGATGTAATATCCTTGAATTTCATTGGCGGACCGCAAATGTGGATTTCCATTCAATTTGGCAGACGATTTCATTCCGTCCTTGAGGGAAAGTTCAGTGGCTTCTCCCCCGGGGACGCTCATCGGTGTGAACCCGGCAGGCTGGATGAAAACATCCTCGTCCCAATATTCTCTCCATTTGAAAAACAGTCGTAATTCTTTTTCTTTTTGGAGGGAAAAAGGCAAGTCGGATTCTATTCCGGGGCTATCTTCGATTTCTGCGGATGTGAGCTTCACGGGAAACACCTCATCTTCCCCATCCGACCGTTCCAGGGCTTCTTGTGCGATAAGGACATTTCTTCCCGGGAGCCAGTTTCCTGTATCCACCACGAGATAACGGATTTTCCACAACCGGTCGTCAAAATAAAAATCATCCACGCTCCCGAGGTCTCTATCGACGGCTCGCAATTGATAGCCTCGCATTTCCAATAACGTTTTCAACATAATTTTCCTTTTAAGTTAATGTTTTTCAGTAATGGATCAGCCTGATATCGATAAAACATAATTTCTGTTCCATGTGATCTTTATTAACCGCTTTCAGAGGTTCCCAAGACAATGTACAAAAATTTTATCGCCGTCCTTGAAAAGTCAAAAAACTGACGCAGAACAAGCTTGAACGGTAATTACATGTTCTGTGTGATAAAGGAGGGAGAATTTCCCAATCCATTATTCAAACTGTACAGACAGACCATGCCTGAAAATCCGAAGGTTTTTATCGACGAGGGAAGGAGGCGGACGGATTAAAGGAACTCAATTAACGGTTCGTGAGCTAGAGTGAAAAACACAGTTAGGGAAGGATTTTCGACAACTTTTCCATCAAAAGGAAGCTACGGTTTTTCCCATTACTTAACGAGGACATGACCTGGCGACATCGATCCTCCACGGCCTCCAAATCATTTTTTCCCTTGATGGATTCCCGGCTCCCTCGCTGGAGCATTTCCACATGACGATGGAGCGCTTCACGGTCCTCATGTCGTCTCACAGTTTCGCCAATTCGTCCTAGGCCTTCCAACAGACAGATGATAACTGCCACATTATCTTTTCCATGTTGTCGGATTTGATTAAACGCCGCATTTAACACTCCTTCGAAGGTGACAGATGGGGCAATAACCCGAAGAATCCCCTCACTGTCATATCGGAAGGGAGAAGGAAAACTTCGTTGGCAAAGCTGGCATAAAATCGCACTAAGGTGGTCAATACAATTAATGCACGTGAATGGATCATTTATTCCAGGTGAAAGCGCCCGCACGGCCACCTCAACAAGTTGAAGTACCGAAAACTCAATATCCTGTTCCTGGGTTCGGTGGGCTCCACAGATCATTTGCTTATTGATGGAGTGGGATACGAAATCTGCCATTGGGCCAAGGACTATGATTTTAGCTAAGGACGCCCCTTTCGTGATAAAATGGCCCGGCCGATAATGAAGGAATACCACTAAATTCTGTTCACGGGCGATTTCCAACAGTGCATTATTTTCAACCGCCTGAAGATACCCTCCGATTTCAGCCTTAATTTCAAGCCCATCTCTTTCTATCCTGTCCAGCAATTGAGGAATATTGGTCTCCTTCCGGTTCCCTTTCTTTTCTTCTTCCGTTCCTAACTGCTCGGGAAAAAGTCTGGTCAGATCTTCTTCCAGTTCTTCATAGACCGAAGCGATCAAATTCGGAGCCTGTATGGAAACCGCAATATGATGCATGAAATAAATTAAGACCCCTAGGCTGCATACAGCCAAAAGGAGGCCAACCAAGGTTCCCCAGTAGGGGGTATAGCCATCAGGATCCACATGGATGGTTCGCAAAACGAGCAGGCAATAGAGAAATGTTGCCACAAACGTTCCCAATACAATTTGGTTACCTCGATCCCGCAAGAAGTTACCAAGCAGCCGTGGACCGAATTGTCCGGAAGCCAGGGTGAGAGCGACAATCGTGATGGAAAACACCACACCGGCAATGGTAATCATGGAACCGGCAATGGTCGAAAGGAGAGTCATCGCTCCTTCCGGGCCCATATTGCTAAGCCACTGAAGGGAATCAATGTTCTTTGGAGAATAGAATGCGTCCAAATACGGCACGGCCAGCGAGAGAAAAATGGCGGCAATGGCCATACAAGTCGGGATGAGCCAGAGACTCGAACGAAGTTTATTCAGCCAATTTGAAACCCAAGCCGGCATAAGCGCCTCACCGTGCTATCGATTAATAAAATTATCTATCGTGCCCTAACCCAACCAGAAAGGACACTGGCCCTGAAGAATAGAGACTTAGCGACTTAAAAATTCTCCAATGGAGTTGAGTGGCTCGATTTGATCGCAAATGATTTTCACCGATGCGACAAAGGGGACAGCGAGGAGCGCCCCCACGGCCCCCCATAACCAGCCCCAAAACAAGACACTCACTAAAATCACCACGGGATTTAATGTTAATTTCCGTCCCAGCAAATATGGGGTAATAAAATTTCCTTCTATAGCGGTTAGAGATAAATACGTTCCAAACACCAAGGCCACCATATTCAGGTGATCAAAGGTGATGGCGGCGGCCAAGGTCACGGCGCCTAAACCAATAATGCTTCCCACATAAGGAATAAAATTCAACACCCCTGCCATGGCTCCCCATAAGAACGGGTTCGGCATACCGAGAAGGTCCATGGCCAGACTTGTCACCAGCGCGAGTCCGACATTCACGCTGGTGACGGTGACCAGGTAACTGGAGATATTGCCTTCTATTCCACGGACAATTTCCACTGCTCGTCGCTTATCTGAAAATCGGGGGAGGACTTTTACCAGTTTTTCCAAAAATAAATCACCGGACGCCATAAAAAAATATAAGAGGATCATGGTTGAGACCAGACCGAAAATGAATTCCGTCGTCCAATCGATCAGAAGTCCTCCCAAACTACTGGTTTTCACTTCGACTTTTTGCGCTTTTCGGGATTGGGAAAGATTGGTCATATGCTCCAGGGCTTGAGTGGCTTTCCCCATTTCCAATACAGAACTTTTAACAGTGCGAATTTTCCGTTCTACCTGCTGGAAGGCTTCCGGCGCGCGATCCAGCCACAGAGAGGCAGGAGTGGACAGCTGAACAATTCCAAAGGTCAGGGTACTGATCAAAACCAGAAGAATCCCCCCAGCCGCAAGTGGCGGGGGAATGTATATTTTCCCAAAACCCCGCACAAGAGGCGCGAACAAAAGATTTAGAAATAACGCCACGAACACAGGAAGCATGATGGCTTTCGCCACATACATCACCATGAGTGAGGAATACAGAAACAGTCCGGTCAGAGCAATGGACCGGATATTAATCGGCCCTTGAAATACTTGGGAGAGATTGTCAGGTTGGGATTTGGATGAAAGTGAATCGGGAGAACCGTCAGGTTCGAATTCTGTGGTTTCGTTCTGGTGTAATTCGGACATCGAAGCAGACCAAATTAGGATAGGGATGGGTGAGCGCCGCACTCAGATAGATGTCACAGGACCCGTCCGAATCCTTAATAGACCCTCCAGCTTTCATGGATTGTATGCCTAACGGATGAACATTAGCCACCTTGGAAACGTTCCCCCATTATCTGACAGGTTGAAGAATGGCCCTGGCCGGAGCACCATCTCCGTTTGGAATTTTTAATGGTAAACAGATGAGCATATACTCCCCGGGTTTCACTTGAGAAAATTCGAGTCCCTCAATAATCACTATCCCGGCTTGCATAAGCATGCGATGAGTCTCTTTCCCAATGTTTTGTTTCCCTCCAACAAAAAGAGCGTCAATTCCGACGGTGCTCACCCGCCGTTCCACCAGCCATGCTGCGCCAGTTCGATCGAGATAGACGGTGTCTTCCTGGGGACGATCAGATGACCAGTCCGGGGCGGAATTCCGTGTTTTCAGGAGAATCCGATCATGAGGATAGATCCGGTGTTTTTTCAGTTCTTCCGCTTTCACAGAATTTCTGTCCTGGATCTCAATCACTTTGGCCAGACCTATGGTCGCTGAAAACCCTGTTTGTTCATGATCTTCGGAAAAACTTCCATATTTCATTGGTGCGCCAATGTGTGTCCCGGCATGTGAACTCATTGATATTCGAAAGGCAAGAACATTTTCTTCATCCTTCTTGTTCGCTACCGGTTCCATCTGAAAAGGTGGGTCTTCGGGCCTTTGAACCATCCCGGGATATAGTGGCATTGATATGTCAATCCAATTGGATATCATTTACTTTTTCCCCTTCCGGTTCTCTCCATCGCCTCTCTTCTCAAACCGGGAGGTTAGCCGAAATGACCTGTTAGGATTCCGGCTTTTTCCCTGACCCCACCATTGGATGATAATAGATAGGTTAGGATTGGTTCATCCCGCCGCTCAATAGACCTTTTTTGAAGGCTCATTTGAGATTTGTCCACACCCTATGGAGAAATACACCGTTTATACTTACGAAAATTCATAATTTTAAAGAATATAAATTTTTCATTCATAACCAAGAGTGTATCCGGCAAAATTCATTCGTTAAGAGTCACTTCGCCATGCCACTAAATTTGGCCATAATGTATGGGTCGGTGAGGGCTGAGCGCCAGGGCATCAAGGCCGCCCGGTTTATGCTGAAAACCTGCCAAACTCGTGGGCATACCGCGACACTCATCGATCCTCTCCTTTACCCAATTCCCTTCTTGGATAAGATGTTTAAGGAGTACGCACGTGGAGAGGCCCCCCAATACCTGCAACGAGTGGCTGATCTGATTATTCCGGCTGACGGTTACATCATAGTGTCGGGCGAATACAACCACACCATTCCTCCTGCCCTTTCGAATGTATTAGATCACTTTCTTGAGGAATATTTCCAAAAACCTTCCGCCATCGTGTGCTATTCAGCAGGGGCTTTCGGCGGAGTCCGTGCCGCAATGACCCTCAGGGCCATGTTGGCCGAATTGGGGATGTCGAGTATTCCTTCTTTGTTCCCCATCCCCCATGTCCAGGACGCCTTTCAGGAAGACGGCACGCCCACTGATCAAAAGTTTCACCAGAAAGCCCGAGAGTTTTTTGAAGAACTGGAATGGTATGCCCATGCCCTCAAACAGGCCAGAGCCCACCATTGTCCTCGAAGTGAGAGTTCAACACAGTCGCTTACCTGACCTGGCTCCAGGATCGATCAAATATCGGCTTTCCCAAAAATCTTTGACCAGAAAGAAATTGGAGAGACGACTTAGAACCATATTGATGAGCGGAACCCTATGATGATTGAAAACCTTCTGGCTGCGCGCCTTCTCATGGCGATTTCACTTGGTTTTCATATCATATTCGCCGTGGCAGGCATGGCGATGCCGTTCCTCATGGTCATTGCAGAATGGCGATATATTCGCACCGGCCATGAAATCTTCCGTGAATTGGCCACACGATGGGCAAAGGGAACCGCAATTCTTTTTGCCATTGGCGCCGTGTCCGGCACAGTGCTTTCATTTGAACTCGGACTGCTATGGCCGAATTTTATGGCTTGGGCCGGGCCGATTATCGGTCTCCTGTTCTCTTTAGAAGGGTTTGCATTCTTCACGGAAGCCATTTTTTTGGGAGTCTATCTCTATGGGTGGAATAAAATCCCTCCTTATCTGCATCTGATGTCCGGAGTGATCGTGACGGTGAGTGGGGTCCTATCCGCTTTTTTTGTCGTGCTGGCCAATGGTTGGATGAACCACCCTGTGGGGTTTCAGCTACTCGATGGACAGCCCCTCCAGATTGCCCCGCTTGCCACATTTACCAACCCGATTGGGCTTCACGAATCGCATCACATGATTCTGGCGGCATTTGTCGCAGTTGGATTCCTTGTGGCAGGTATTCATGCGTTTTTCTTACTTCGACAACCGGAAAATCCCTTTCACCAAGAGGCTCTCCGAATAGCCCTGATCACAGGGGGATTCGCGGCCCTCCTCCAACCTCTGAGTGGAGACTTACTCGCACGGGCAGTGGCAACCTTCAGCCCGATTAAATTGGCAGCCCTCGAAGGGCATTTTCATACCACGTCGGGAGCTTCATTTTGGATTGGGGGCATTCCCGATGTCTCTACCGCAACGGTCTCCTACGGAATTGAAATTCCCTATGGGCTCAGCCTCTTACTCCATGGTGATCCCATGGCATCGGTCCCGGGATTGATGGATTTTCCTCGCCAGGATTGGCCTCCGCTCGTGATTGTCCATCTCGCGTTTCAAATCATGATCGCATCAGGGTTTATCCTCATGGCTATGAGTGTGTGGGGATTATGGAAGATATGGAGACAGAAGTGTCCATGGAAATCTCGTGGATTTCTTCGGTGCCTTGTGAGTTGCGCGCCTTTAGGGTTGATTGCAATTGAATCCGGTTGGGTGGTGACGGAAGTCGGTCGGCAGCCTTGGATCATCGTGGGAATTATGCGCACCACCGACGCTGTCACGCCCATGCCCGGTCTGACCGTGCCTCTTATCTTTTTTACCCTGCTCTATCTGGGACTGGCTGGAATTGTCCTGTGGCTCTTACATCGCCATCTTACGGTATTTCCACAGACAGGAGAAATGAGTGGTCCATCTTCAAGGGGGACCCATGCCCGGTCTTGAGGACATTCTCGCCGGTTTCATGCTCATGTCCCTCACCTTGTATGTCCTGTTGGGCGGAGCGGATTATGGAGCCGGCATATGGTATCTCCTGGCCAGGGGGCCGGAAGCGCATGCCCAACGTCAATTGATCACGACTGCTATCGGGCCGATTTGGGAAGCAAACCACGTGTGGCTGATTCTGGTCGTCACGCTTCTGTTTTCAGCCTTTCCCCTTGCTTATGCCAGAGTGTCAATATTACTTCACATTCCCTTAACGCTACTCCTCACGGGCATTGTGCTTAGAGGGTCCGCTTTTGCCTTCCGCAGTTATGATGTCCAGCAGTCTCCTCTCCATCGATTTTGGGGAACGCTCTTCGGTCTCTCCAGCCTGATCACGGCGATGTTCTTAGGCATCATTCTTGGCACCGTGGCCTCAAGCCACCTTCAGAACCATCAAGAGGGATTCGTTGAAGTGTTTGTGCTTCCATGGATTCAACCCTTCCCTTTAGCAGTGGGAATCTGGACGATCACGCTTTTTGCTTTTTTGGCATCCACGTATATGATTCATGAAACCCCGCTTCCCAATCTCAGACGGCTGTTTCGCCGCAAAGCTCTGTGGTCCCTTGCGGCGTCCGGCATGATGGCTATCCTGGTCCTCCTCCTCACCAAAAATTATGCTCCTGGAATTGGCCATGGATTGTTAAAAAGTTCACCAGGATGGGTGTTTCTCATTCTGGCTCTATTGGGCATGCTAGCGAGTACGGCGGGTCTTTGGACGAATCGGTTTCATCTCGCCCGGGCATCAGCCATCGGGTATGTCACCGCTATTATCTGGGGATGGGGATTTGGGCAATATCCCTATCTCATAAAACCCGATTTGACCATCTATAATACCTCAGCTCCTCCTTCAACACTGGAATTACTCCTGTTCGCGCTGGTAGCAGGAATGATTGTGGTCCTTCCCTCACTCCTGTACCTTTTTCGTGTGTTCAAAAAAATCCACGTGTGAACAAGCGTATTCAATCGAGACCGGCATGATAATCAGGAAGGAAAGGCTACGCTATATTCGATTTAACTACGTTTTTGGGACCACTCAGATTCTTCTTTGTATTCATCCCATCAGCGGAGGACCTTCATGATCTTCTCCGGTTAAGACCTCAGCTTCTGTTTCCTCCATACTTTCCATTTCACTGACCATTCCTAATAACACCTGTCGTCTTTGCTGGAGAGACTTTTGCAAAAGGTCACGGGAGGTCGGCTCTTGAGCGGACTCAGGAAGATTGACTAAGGCTTCGGCCTCTGCCATGGTGGCAAAACTATAAGCGGCCATTTTGGTTTCTCTTCCGTCAACACGCTTCAAAACCTCTTCAGTCTCACGATCAAACTGGTCCAATTCTTTGCTATCAACCTGGGACTGACTGAGATTCTCTAACTTTTCCAGTTGCTGTTTCAGTTGATCTACACGAGAAAATGCGGAAAATGAAGCATTGGTATTTGGCATAATGGATTTCTCCTTTTGGCTAATCAGTATTTCTGCAACGTGATTAAAGGTCTCGTTCTCAGTTCGTCGTGGAAAGAGAAGGGACATGAATACCAGGATTGGTTCCTGTCCTGGATCCGGATGAACGACCCCGGTCAGTCTGTAAGTGTTCTCCCGCAATTCGGATTGCGCCCATAACCCGATTGACAGCCAGAGGACGACCGGCCGTTTGAATAGCACCAAATCGGGATATCTCAGGGTCAAGTGGGGCAGAAGATGGACCTCCCAACACAATGGTTTGTCCTTTATACCCTTGGGATTTCAAATCCTTCAAAATTTCCAGCGCATCGATATGAGGACAATTACCATCCAGGATGATGATATCCGGAGAAGTCTGCCGAAGGCGGATCAACAATTCTTCAGTTTGTGAAATTCCTAGCGCACTTTTTCCCATTTTACGCAGTCGCCCTGTCATCATTACTGAAAATTTTTGATTCTCTGTCACAAGATAAATCATTTGTGCCTCCTCCTTGACAGAATAAACCTGGTGATTTTTAGCGGAATTCGGTGGAATCGGCCACTATCAAAAACCCTTGACTCTGCAAGTTAATATTCCTTCCGTGCTCTATATGCCTGGGGACCGGGAAAATGCTTTAAGAATGACGAGTGGACTAAGTCCTGATAGACCGCCCTATTTCATCTATGTTAGAGAGTGAGTTAGGCCTTTATATTTAAGGAAGTACCCCGCCTTCCTAAGGGGATCTCATTAAGATTGCCGGAATGAACCAGCCGACAGAAAACAGCATGGAGGTCTATATGCCAGTTTCGCTTTTAGTTATTTTTTTTGGTTCCATCCTGCTCGTGACACCCTTATCCCAAGCTTTAGCGACAAATTTAAACCAGGATTCCTACAAAGTCAGCGAACTGGTTGGGAAATCCGTCAAGAATCTGCAAGGCGAAGACATTGGGCAGATTGAAGAACTGGTAATAGGGAGCAACGGAGAAGTCGGATATGCCGTTTTATCCTTTGGAGGATTTTTAGGTATGGGGGATAAGCTTTTTGCTGTGCCCTGGGCCTCGCTTGCACATCAACCGGATCGCGAGTATTTGACTCTGGATATTCAGCCCAAAAATCTTGAAAAGGCTCCAGGATTCAATAAGAATGAATGGCCCGACATGAAGGAAGAAAAGTGGAAATTGCTGATATGGGAATTCTACTCCAAGCCCGATCAATCTCCTCAGAATCCCAATGCCCGGTAACCCCTGTGGTAGATATGGTCCAGACAGACTGAACGGGCATGGGCAATGAATAAAGAGGCGTAGAGGTCTCCAAGGTGATAAAGTGCGCTTCATCGAAGCCTGCAACCTGGACCACAACACGGTTCGTCCCTCCATGGAAAGGAACTAGGTCTTCTCTATGAAGGTTAAAAGAATTGTCCGGTGTTAGCTATGTTCCCAAGTAGCGTAGAGTGCGAATACGTACATGTTGCCCTGTTAACCATTCTGTCAACGTTCACAGGAGAGAATAAATGAAATCCAATGCTGTCTTGATGCCTTTGATCTATTTCACGTTACTGGTTTCCGGGGTTCATGCTGAAGAAATTGGAAGCGTGGATACCAAATTCAATTTTTTGGGCCCAGATCACAAAATTGTGATTGAAGCGTTTGATGATCCAAAGATTGAAGGAGTCACCTGCCACCTGAGTCGAGCGAAGACAGGGGGATTGAAGGGCATGGTTGGTGTCGCTGAGGACACTTCAGATGCCTCAATTGCCTGCCGCCAGGTCGGCCCCATTCGCATTGTCGCCGAGCTTGAAGAAGGGGAAAAAGTGTTTCATGAGAGTCGTTCATTAATCTTTAAAAAATTGCAGGTGGTTCGATTTTTTGACAAGAAACGTCAGACATTCATTTATCTGGTATATAGCGATAAAGTGATCGAAGGGTCACCCAAAAATTCTATCTCGACGGTGCCGATCAGGCCTTGGGCGAGCCCATAACAACGAGGGTTAAACTAGAGATACTGCGGTCGAACCTTAAGGCTTCATCCGTCGTGTTCTGAATCGACTGTCATCAGCATGAAAAGGACCACAACGTGCTTTGATCCCAAAATACCTCATCCCCGACAAAAGGTTAATGCCGGATTTACGAGGTTCGTTCTCTACGATTCCCACCACCACGCCGGAATCGGCAATCGTGGATTTACCATCCCGTTTTAAATTTCCCGTCTGTTTGTTCCCCCCTGGTAGTTAACAGTAAAAATAAACCCAGGGTTTTGATGGGTTTCCCAATTTGAATTCTTGTCCTACAGTGGATGGGATAGGGATGAAAAGAAAGAAAATTGAACGGTGCCATGTGTCCCACGCGATTGATTCTAGGGGAAGCTCAACGAATCAACTTTGATGCATCAGAATTTTGGGATTCTATCTTCAAATCCTCATCATCAATAAGACCAGGCAACCGTACAGTGAAACTCTATTTATTTCCAATAAGGGGACAATCTCATGAAACGATACACAGGAAAGCCACGCTCAGCTTCTATGCGAATCCTTTGGATAGCGCCACTATTATTGTCCGGAGTTGTCGCGTGCCAGGAAGAACATGAACCCGTTAATACACCACCTGTTCAATCGAATAATCTTCCGGGAGTCGTCCCGATTCAACCACCTACTGAATCCAATATGCCGACCGTTTCACAAGAGGAGGTTCCCACAACGGGAACCCCAAGAAACATTTCAGGTGAAGTGATATCGATTGAAGGCAAAAACTATGTCATTCAGGACCAGGAAGGGAAGAAAATTCACGTTGAAGCGAACTCGATGACCCTGATCGATGAATCAATCGGTGTTGGGGATAAGGCGGAAATTCGTTATTCGGCAGACAATCAACCCATAACAATCCGAAAGATGCCAAAAGTTTCATAGGAGAAATTGTACGTGACAAATTCCAGCCCGGGTAGGCATCGGGGATAGGAATGAATAAACCGGTATTACTTTTGAATCCACCCCACTCACTGGTGAGGTGAAAGTTGACTAATATCGTCGGCGAAATGGGAGGGGTTATCCCATTTCGCCGGATTTAAGTGAGTGAAGGCAGCAATAAACCTTCTGTCTTAGTGTTTCTGCTCCTTGGCATCATAAGGATGTTTTTCCATCCATTCATCGACCCATGCTTTGACTTCCTCTTTCCGATCTCCATAACGCTCTTGAAGTTTGCCTTCAAACTGTTGAGATTTCCCCTGAATGACCATCAGATCGTCGTCAGTAAAATCCCCCCATTGTTCTTTAAGAGCACCCTTCATTTGCTCCCAATTCCCTTCAAACTGATCTTCGTTATACACTTGATGAATATAATTAGTCTGCTGATCCTGGTTCTCATAAGAAGAATAGGTCAACCCATTTGAAGCCCAAACAGGAGCACTGAGAATCAAGACAGCCGCAAATGCCGCGGGCCCTGTCATGGACGATCTATGCCAAGAGACTTTCATGAAACCTCCTATGGTTAAAATTTTAATCGGAGTGGAATTCATTAATTGAAGATTGGCATTTTGGAGAGATGATCTCGCCATTGATCCCTCCCAGAAGACGGCAGCAACCTCTGCCGTCTCCTGGGGACATCAATTCAACAAGTCCACACTCCGGTTGCCTAGCCGTTATCGAACCGGTTTGTTTTTGTTCTGCCAATCCTCAGTCCATTTATTTAATTCTTCTTTTTGATCTCCATATAATTCTTGGGCCCTTCCCTTAAATTTATCGTAATCTCCTTCGATTTGGGTTAATTCATCGTCCGTAAACTTTCCCCACTTTTTTTTCACTTCACCTTTAAACTGGTTCCAATTTCCTTTGAATTGATCTTTATTCATGGCGTTCTCCTTGAGATGTTGTGTGAACATTAAAATTTTTCAAATTGTCTCTAAAGCCAACTTCTCGTATTTTCCCTTCTTCCACCTCCTTTTGATGACATTTTTTAAAAACGCAAACTGCACCATACCTTGACCATCGTAACCATATGGTCTTCGTCCTGATTTTTCATCATATAAATTTTCATCCTTGGGTGGCATCGCTCCCATCAAACAAACCGACATGCTCCTTCTTCTAACGCAATCCATCTCAACCCACAGTACGTTCTCTCACCACCATGAAGCCCTAAACCATACGGCCTGTCCTGTGGGTGAAATACTTAATCATTAAAGTGCCATACTCTGTATTCATTATTATCCAGACAATCCTCGTTCACCAACGGATAAATTGGTTTTCCTCCCACTCTTTTTTATCCAAACAATTCTCTTTAAACCCAATACAGAGGGCATGCCTGTTCGATTCCGAATGTTGGTCTGGTAATGTGGGAGGTATCCCGGACAAATTCTCAAGCAGGATTGAATCAGTTTGGTGGACTTTGGAAGGGGAAAGAATGGACCGAAAGAAGAAGGCGGAATCCCCAATCTCGGCATAAGGAATTCCGCCATACTTAGGGACACCGAAGGTTAATCCGCTGCTTTTTCAATTTCCTCCCCGGCTTTTTGTACATCCTCGCCGGCCCCTTCCATAGTATTACACCCGGTCACCGCCAACAATGCGATCAAAATCACTCCCCACACACAATGTTTAACGTTCATTTTCCACCTCCTTTGTGTTTTAAAAACCCCGGATACCATATTCATTGAACAGCGGGGATGAGAATCATTCATCGTCCCATCAAAATTCCCAGCCTCCTATAGCATGCCAGATCCAACTCGCTTGAATGTTACACAGAAGAATTTCGTACCCTGGTTTTAATTAACCGGCTTATTGATTCTTTCCAATTTTTTTTAAACTTTCGAATGTCGGTTTCATGGCCTCAATAAACGCATTTCTGAAGAGATTCCATATAAGTTCCCATGTCCCTATCTTAATGTTTTTTAAATTACCGGTAATTTCTGTTTTCGTCCCCACCTGATCCCTTGGAGTATTTTCCAATATCGCAGCAACAGCACCGACAACACCCTCATAAAATTGTTGAAAAATATTATCGGTTTTGTCCTGAGAGAGATCGAAAATTTCAGGTTTCTCAAAAAAGGGCTTAATATAACCCTGAACACGGCCCTTATCAGTATGTAATTCGGAAACCAAAGAAAATTCCCCGTTCTTAACATCCAAACCTCCATAGGCTTTAAATACATCGTTCAAAGATGTCATATCTGTTTTTTCAATTTTCATTTTTACATCAAAATCCGGATGTTGGACTTCCGGCCTGAATCCCCCTTCGATTGAGGTTTTCCCCTTTCCCATAAATTTCCCAGAAAACTTCAAATCCCCTTTCTGAGTTATTTTTGGAGCGCCCACCCCGGTTATCTGGAGATCCACCTGGTTAAAAAATATCTTATACGGGGGATTCGTGGTTTGGTTCTTATATCCAAATTCGCCATTTTTTACGGATGCCGATTCCACCAAAACCTTGAACGGATCTTGGGATTTCTTTGATTCATCCTCTTCTCCTGGCTTGGAATCCTGCTTAGCTTTTTGTGCTTTCTTTTGAAATTGTTTCTGCACATAATTAATTTGTGGATTGTCAATTTCTAACTTCGCAATTTGAACGATGTTTATCCAAGGGGCATATTCGACATGTCCCCGCCCGTTCAACGTTCCGGAATGAATTTCCACATTGAGAAGGGAGGCTAAAGGAATAAACGGTTTGAGTTGAACATTGCTCACATCAAAATCCACGGATACTCCCGGGAACGGCCTGGCCAAAAAATTAGCTTTCCCCGAGATACTCACCAATCCGGATTTATTGATGGATCCTTCCAAATGAATGTTTGATGGATACTCCCCATCAGGAGAGCGGATATTCTGTATATTTCCCACGTTCAATTGGAGATTTGTTAGTTCAAAGGGAGGTGCATCGGGTTGTTCCCGATAAGAAATGACACTATCTTCAATTCGAAAGGTATTAATGGTGACGGGGTACAAGGCATATAAGGCCTCTTGCCAACCTTTGTCTTCTACGTTTGTTTTATCCTTCACCTCTTTTTCGGCCTGGGTCAAAAGAAAAACGACTTGAGCATTTTTAATGACGTGATCACTGACAATTCCCATTTTTAATAATTCTGTCCACTGTATACTGGCATTCCAGGATGGGATGATGAGAAGAGGTGGGTCAGGATTGGCTTCTTGTTTTAACGTTAAATTTTTAAAGTCAATCGAGAAATTCAACGGATGAAAATTCACGGCCTCTAATTTCACCGTATACCCTTCGAGGTTGTTATTGAGGCTGGTTTCGATATACTCCCGCAACGGTTCATCAACAAAAAATGAAGCTAAACACACCAATAGAATGGCAAATGCCAGCATCCCCGAGGTGAGGACGAGGGCACGAAACATCCAGGATTTTTTTTGCTGAGATACCGTTTTCAATTCCCGCCGTGGTTGTCCACTCCCTGATAGAACCTTCAAAGTGAGAAAACTTTTTAGTCTATTTTTTGTTAATCCTGCTTTAAGGGAGATTTTCTGCCTTTTCCGCACCTCGGAAAATTTCCCCATGCGCCAAGGCCGGGTCTGTAGAGACCATGATGGCTTGAACTATTGACGTTGAACTGTCAGATCATTATCAACCCTATTGACGCCTTTTACTTGCTTTGCCAAACGAGCGGCTTCGGCTTTATCGGCATTGGTTTTGGCTACTCCCGTAAGATGAACGACGCCCTTCACGGTTTCCACCTCTATTCTTGACAATGAAGAAGTCTGTTGATTGGCGAGTTTGGTTTTCACGCTTGCTGTAACAGTGGCATCATCAACGTATTCTCCTGTTGTTTGGCCTGTCGTAGACTGGCACCCGGCTAACAATCCCATCACCACCGCGATAGTTAAAAAAGTTTGAATTGGCTTCAACATCGCTTGCCTCCCCTTCTAGTTGTGTAGTTGCAATCAAAAGAAAATTTTAAAGCCAGTTTTTTACCAACCGTGAAATTTTCCTTATCCTAATGGATGGGA
>CABVRQ010000022.1:51031-52154 GCA_902500695.1 uncultured Nitrospira sp.
GAATATTTCTGAACGACTCTTTACTAAATTGCAGGCAGGCAAATATTCATGTGCTCCATGGATGTATCCAGAATTTTGAACAATAATATTCCAGGAACTTCGAAGTCATGGATCTTGTACACGAAGCGAAACAAACCGTTAAAACCAGACCGATGGAACGGGTTCTGTCGCCGTTTGAAGATTTCACCAAACTAAATGCCTCTGGTGGTATCGTTCTATTAGTTTGCACCGCTCTCGCATTGGTATTGGCTAACTCACCCTATGGGGATCTTTATTCGAATTTTTGGGAACTCCCTTTCACCATTGGCATTGGAACGCATCTATTAGAAAAACCCTTATTACTGTGGATCAATGACGGATTGATGGCCATTTTCTTTTTCGTCATTGGACTCGAAATCAAACGGGAAATATTAGTCGGAGAATTTTCCGAACCCCGTCAAGCCATTCTTCCCATTGCCGCTGCTGTTGGCGGAATGATTGTTCCGGCATTGGTATTTCTCCTGCTCAATTTCCAGACCCCCTACAGTTCCGGTTGGGGAATTCCCATGGCCACCGATATTGCTTTTGCCATCGGTCTGCTGGGTCTATTGGGTCCGAGGGTTCCATTTGCCGCGAAAATTTTCCTGACCACCCTGGCTATCGTTGACGATCTTGGAGCCGTCCTGGTGATTGCGTTGTTTTATACTTCGGATATCTCATGGATCAGCCTTGCAACCGGCCTCGTCTTCTTAGCCATACTTATGGGCGCAAACCGGATGGGCATTCGTTCTTCCTTTATATACGGGCTGTTCGGGATTGGCGGCCTTTGGTTGGCATTTCTTTTTTCCGGCCTTCACCCAACGATTGCGGGAGTGCTTGCCGCCTTCACCATTCCAGCCACTTCAGCTATCACAAAAAATGAATTTGCCCATAAAAGCGAAAAATTCAGTCAAGAATTCCGAAAGGCCGAAGTCTCGGGGGTTTCCGTCTTAGGAAACGAAGAACAGTCACAGGCGATCCAGGCTCTCGAAACAGCCAAGGATTTAATTCAACCCCCTCTTCAAAAACTCGAACATGCCTTATACCCGTGGGTCACGTTTGCCATCATGCCAATTTTCGCTTTGGCCAATGCGGGCGTGGTGAT
>CABVRQ010000022.1:52254-53460 GCA_902500695.1 uncultured Nitrospira sp.
TCAGCCTGTATCGGTTTACTCCTTTTATCGAAATCAACCAGGACGCCGACTGGAAAAGGGACTTCATAGCGCAAAGTCCCCGCATTGAGTTCTCCCAGCCTATTTCCCCTTTCCTTTGAAACTCGTGAAAATCAACCCCAGGGTTTTTCTCAGGTCTCCCTTGAAGACAAATTGGATATATTTTAAATGTCTGTACTAAATCTCTTAATTTTTTACTAGCCAAAGGAGTGCCTCATGCCTTTCACGACCGGCTTCCAACAAACATCAAAGATTCCATCCGGGCCAGGCTCTATGAGTCCCGCAAGTCTGTATGCAATGTGCTTTTTGACTGGATGTCTGGTTTTTTCCGGTGTGGCGTTCGCCCATGAAGGGAAGGACACGAAAGAAGGCGAATCCCTGTCCGGGGAACGTGTCATAAGTGGAACTGTGGAAGAAGTCAGAGGGGAACAGGCCAAGGTCGACACAGGGGAAGTTCAACCTCGATATTTACCAATGAATCTCCGTGAGGAAAAAGGGCTTCCCGCACTGAAAAAGGGAGATCAGGTTGAAATAACCGTCAACGATCAAAACCTCATTGTGGATGTTCATCTGGCAGGTGAAGAGTCCGATCATCGAATCGTACATGGGATTTTGGCTCAGCCACTGGCGACCGGACACGAAAAAGCCGTCATTCAGTCGAAGGAAGGTCAAGAGGAATCGCATCCCATCAGGCCATTGGCCAGGAGCAAAGTAGCATCCATCCCGGTTGGCGCGGAAGCCATATTCCTCATTGATGAAATGGATCAGATCGTTGACGTCACATTTGAGAATGGGACAGAAGTGGACAAAGTCAAAAATCCTGAGAAAAAGAAATCTCCCCTAAAAGGGAATTTCAAACAGGTATCAGGCATCCTGAAAGAACCACTCAAAGACAATAAGGTTTCCGTTCAACAGGATGGGAAAAAAGAACAACAGTATGAAGTGCGTACCCTCATTCAAGATAAGTTTAAAAACCTTTCTTCAGGACAAGAAGTCGTACTATTTGTTGATGATGAAAATAAGGTCACCGATGTGTCTTTTATAGAGAAAGAGTAAAAACCCCTCGCACCATCGGTGCAATCAAAACAATAGAGATGTCAAAGGCATTTCAAATTCTACGGGAAGGGATAAGAGGCAGATGGATTTCGGATGGGTCGGGAACACCGAGCAACAGGACGCACATGGGTG
>CABVRQ010000023.1 GCA_902500695.1 uncultured Nitrospira sp.
CGGTTCTCAAGTAATTCTGTGGTGGATTGCTAAACAAAAAAACTAAACAGATGTGGGTCTTGCAATTACATATTTGGGCTCAATGAAATAGAGTCGTACTGTTTATTGCATTTCGTCCAAGCGTCCCTGCTTGTTTGAGGAAACTCGTCGATTGCGTCCTTCGGCTCTACCTACAACCCGGTGGGGAATCTTCTCTCGATCCTGGATCATGTTGTGCCTGCCGAAAATCGGACCCACACCTATGATGCGTTGCAACGGTTGAAAGCTGGCTGGACGACCGTGAATGTGGAAACCTACACGTATGATCTGGTCGGCAACCGGACCACGTCGTTCTTTTATTCCACTCACACCCACAATGACCTGAATCGCCTGTTGGAGGACGATTCTTTCACCTACATTTATGACAATACTGGCAACATGGCCATGCTTTTTCGCTGGTTCCAGAGAGAGAAAAGAGAAAGACTAAGGATAGCTGGCTCGGATGACGCTGCGGAGCCCGCCTCTGGCGGTAAACTCCCCGGTGACGCTGGCTGACACAGGGCGACAGGCTTTGACGAAATCGGCCAGAATTTTGTTGACCGCGTTTTCATAAAAGATGCCCATATTTCGATAGGCGTGGATATACATTTTGAGAGATTTCAATTCGAGACAGGATTTGTCAGGCACATAGGTCAACCGGACGGTTCCAAAATCAGGGAGTCCGGTTTTTGGGCAAATGGCCGTATATTCCGGAATTTCAATCGTAATTTCATAGCCTGGATATTGGTTAGGCCAGGTTTCGATGCGTGGTAATTTCTCAGCAATTCCGCTCTTGGCATGCCGTTCCGAATAGCCTGATCGTGAGGAAGCGTGGGGTTTTTTCATGAGTTAAAGGCTCGTCTCCATGGATGTGTGAGAAGGGAGCCTAGTCTACTCTTTTTTGAAATTTCCTCGCAACCTCATGCCACCGCTTTCTTGAGAATACCCCTACCCTGGGCTATACTCGCTGGACATTCCTGGCGTGCTTGGTATTTTTCCGAAGCCGTTGTTATTCACCATCCAAACGTACCCTAACCCCGATCCTGATTGTGATGAGTTAAAAAGCGGGGGGAGGGAATTGTGGAGTCTGTCTAAAGCGATGAGCAGTATCACGATGTTGGAAGCTGACGATTTTGTGAAAGGCCTGCAAGGCATTGGATTTGATTTTTTTACCGGTGTGCCGGACACGATTTTGGGGGGCATTATTGCCCATTTGACGGAAGAACGGTTGTATACCCCTGCGGTCCGTGAAGATGAGGCGGTGGCGATGGCCGCAGGAGCCTACCTGGGTGGGAAAATCCCGGTAGTGTTGATGCAAAACTCCGGATTAGGTAATGCCCTGAATGTTCTGGCTTCGCTCAATTTGATTTATCAGATCCCCTGTTTGCTGTTGGTGTCCTGGCGTGGCTTCGAAGGCAAGGACGCTCCTGAGCATCTGGTGATGGGGGAAACGATGACGACGCTGTTGGATACCGTGCGGATTCCACACCGGACGTTGTCCCAGAAGACGCTTGTGGATGATCTGAAATGGACGGCCACGACTTTTATGGAGAAGCGGGTTCCTGTCGCGTTATTGTTGAAAAAGGGCATCGTGAAAACCATTCAGCCCTAGTGGGATGTCTAAAAGCAGTCTGTATGATTCTGTCATGTGTTCTCGATTGGTCTCGCTTGGAAAGAGCAGCCAATCGCAAGTCCATTCTGTGAGTGGGCAACGTGTTGGTTGTCAACGTGAAAAAGTAACCATTGTGTTGGAGATTTAACGATGATTGGACCAGAAGAAGGAGTGATGCAGAGTCGGGCGCAGGCGATGGCGGCTATTTTAGAAATCATGACCGATCAGCTGCTTATTGTCTGCAATGGGTTTCCCTCCCGTGAAGCCTGTAAACTCCGTGATCGGGCTCAAAATTTTTATATGATTGGCTCGATGGGCGCGACGGCAGCCATTGGATTAGGTTTGGCTCTGGCCCAGCCCGAAAAAACGGTGGTCGTTTTTGATGGCGACGGAAATGTGCTGATGAGTCTTGGCACGTTGGCCACGATGAGTGCGTTGCGACCGAAAAATCTCATTCATGTGGTCTTTGATAATGAAGTGTATGGGACCACCGGCAATCAACCCACCTATTCCAGGGTTGTGGGGCTGGATAAAATGGCCAAAGCTGCGGGATACAAGAATGTTGAGCGAGTCTGGGAGCGAGAAGATATTGTGTATGAGTTTAAGGCCATGTTAGGAGATGACGGGCCGAGTTTTTTGTTGATCAAGGTGAATGAACAGCTTGAAGAAGCAGATCGGATTGCCTTGGGTCCGGTCGAGCTGACGAAACGGTTTAAGGGGAGTGTCACCTAACGGCACAAGTAATCGCGTGGAAGCCTAATCGCCAGCCTGTAAGCGTGTAAAGGAAGAGGGTTCATGATTTTATTCAATCCAGGTCCCGTCAATGTGTCTGAAAGAGTCCGTCAGGCATTACTTCAACCGGATGTCTGTCATCGAGAGTCGGAGTTTTCGGAATTACTGGCCGATATCCGGCAAAAATTGCTGAAGGTCTTTGTGCCTGGTGATGAAGACGAGTACACCGCGATTGTCCTGACGGGGTCCGGCACGGCGGCTGTGGAAGCGGCGTTAATGTCCAGTATCCCTACCGGCAAGCGGGCGATGGTGATTAATAATGGGGTGTATGGCCAACGGATGTCCTCCATGCTGGCGACGCACCGGTTGGGAACGCCGGACTTAAAGTATGACTGGGGAGTCGTACCGGATCCGCAGACGGTTGATTTGGCGCTGAAGCAACACCCGGAAGTGCACACCGTCGCTATGGTTCATCATGAAACGACGCTGGGATTGATTAATCCGGTGAAAGAAATTGCAGAAATCGTGGACCGGTATGGTCGGGTCTTTATGGTGGACTCTGTGAGTGGGCTGGGGGGAGAGGCGCTGGATATTGCTGGAAGTAAACTGTACATGGTCGCGGGGGCCGCTCAGAAATGTATTCAAGGATTTCCAGGTGCCGCGTTTGTCTTGGTTCGAAAAGGGTTTATGGAGCGGGTGATGAGATATCCCAAGCGGTCCTGGTATTTGAACCTGGCCAATTATTATGAGGAACAGGAGCGGGGGACGATTCCCTTTACTCCAGCCGTCCAGGTCTATTATGCCTTCCGTGAAGCTATCAATGAACTTTTAGAAGAGGGCATCGAGAATCGAATTCAGCGATTTCAAGGTTATGCCACGACCATTCGGACACGCTTGGAAGAGTGGGGGGTGAAGCCGGTACTGGATCCGACCCTTCAAAGTAATACCTTAACGGCGTTTTTTCTGCCGGAGGGGTGTGCCTACCAAAGGCTGCATGATGAGTTAAAGCAAGCCGGGTATGTAATCTATGCGGGACAAGGGCAATTGGAAGAGAAAATTTTTCGAGTCGCCAATATTGGTGCTCTGACCAATCAGAATATTGAGGGGTTTCTCTCCGCTTTTCAGGACATCGTTTCGGGGGCCAGAGCGTGAAGGCGATTATCTTCGCGGCCGGGGTCGGCAAGCGATTGCAAGGTGTCACCCAGGGTCGACCCAAATGCCTGGTTGAAATTGGCGGGAGAACCTTACTGTCTCGGCATGTCGAGTCTTTGGGGAGATTGGGTGTGTGTCAGGTGGTATTGGTCGTGGGATATGCTCAAGACCTTATTCGAAAGGCCATGGCTGCCGACCCATTTGCTCAAGAGGTCCGATGGGTGGTGAATGAACAGTTTACTCGTGGAAGCATGACGTCACTGTGGGCGGCACGGTCTGAAATGGACGATGATATGGTGCTTATGGATGCTGATGTTCTCTATGCCCCATCGATTCTGGCTCGATTGGTTCATTCTTCCTTCCCGACGGCCTTGTTAATGGATGAGACGGTGAAGCAGGAATCGGAAGAATGTATGATTGCCGCGAAGACTGGTCGAGTCCTCACCTTAAGTAAAACCCTGCCATCCGCCTATGATGAGGCCGGCGAAGGGGTCGGATTTCTTAAAGTCCAACAACAGGATATTCCAGCATTGTTGCAATCGGTTCGGGCTTATGTCGAGGCCGGAGCGCTTGATATGGAATATGAGGACGCGCTGAAAGGGTTTTTTGAGAAGGTGCCGGTGGGTTACGAAAAAATCGGGGGTCTTCCGTGGATAGAAATAGATTTTCCTGAAGATATCGATCGAGCTGCATCTGAGATCTTGCCTGCCGTAATGAGTTTAGAGGAGAATACCAGGGCCACCACACTGACACCGTAGGAATGAGTGTATGGACGGAACACTTAAACAAGAAGCCACTCACGCGGTTGATACGGCAATTTTATTGACGTCGGTCGGCGTCTTTGATTCTGGATGTGCCGGGACGGGTGACGCGGTTCCTAGTCCCTTGACTCGTGTCGGTGGCATGACGCTGTTTCAACGGGCGGTGTTCACGTTGCAGCGAGGAGGGATTTCTCAAATATGGGTGTTGGCCGGGCCTGAAGAACAGGCTCTTCGTCAATTACTTCGTGAAGATAACCGGATACAGGCCGCCGTTCGTTGGCTTCCTGTCCGGGAATTTCCTCCTCATGATCCTCAGACTTGGGAAGCGCTTGCGGAGGAAATTAATGGGGCCTGTATGATCGTGGGTTGTCATACGGTGTACTCTCCGACATTGATCCAACGCTTACGAGCTGAAGGATCTCAAGGGAAGGCGGTCGTGGTCGTTGGTCATCCTGAGGAGGGGCATCACCGGGGAAATCCCGGTGTGGCGTTCAGGCCTGAGGGGCTAGAAGGACGATCAACCTCAACCGTGGTCTTCCATGACCAGGCGGTATCCCAGACCTCACAGTCCAAAACAGACAGTCAGGCTCCTGAGCGAAGCCGGTTGCCGCTGGTTGGGGATCTTCTGGTTCTCCCCGCCCGGCTCCTGGGTATTTCGGGCGTGTTGCATGCCAATGGCACCAATCCACTCCGTTTGGCCCTGGAGCAAGCGGCTGTGGAAGGGACGATTCAAACCATTGGCGGATCTTCTCATTGGTTCAGGGATGTCCGTGGTCCCAAGGGGCCACAACTCGCTGAACGGACGCTGTTGGAGGCACTCCAGACACTTAAAGGCGGATTGGATGGGTTGGTGGATCGATATGTAAATCGTAAATGTTCCGGTGTGCTCACTCATGGGTTTTTGCGGTTGGGATGGTCACCGAACACGATTACGATGCTGTCCATGGTCGTGGGGCTCGTGGCCGCTGGGTTATTTGTGCCTGGGTCCTGGAAGCTCGCTATTCTCGGGGGACTGATCCTGCAATTGTCTGTGATCATTGATTGTTGTGACGGAGAGGTGGCTAGGCTGACGTTTTCAGAGTCAAAGTTTGGGCAAGAACTCGATATTTGGGCAGATAATGTCGTACATATCGTGTTGTTTGCTGCCATCGCCTGCGGGGCGTTTCTCCATGGGCCTTGGGAGAATACGGACCTTCCCCTGCTGCTTGGGGCCTCAGCGGTCTTAGCCAATGTCGTGTCGTTGCTGTTAGTCAATCATGCCAGGCAGTTGCGAACCCGTCCTCGTGACCTTCGGGAACTCACAGAACAGGAACGGGCCAATATTGAATTTATGTTGGGCAAAGTTGCCAATAGAGATTTTTCGATCCTAGTGCTCCTCAGTGCTGGTTTTGGCCTCCTGCACTGGTTTTTGGCCATAGCCGCGATTGGCTCGTGGCTCTTTGTCATGTCGATGGCCTGGATGCTTCGCAGCACTCTCATCTCTCGTGCTTAAACTGCTTTTTCTGGTTATTGGCCTTGCGGCCCTGGTCGGGATTGTTCTCCACATCGGGCTCGAACCGATTCAACACACAGTTTCTCAATTAGGTCCCCTGCATCTTGGGCTCATCCTTCTTCCCATGATTCTTGTGTACGGGTTCGAAGCTTTGGGATGGCAATTCACTCTGGGTTCCCATGCTCGAAAGGTCGGGTTCATGCGGTTATTTGCTATTAGGATGGCTGGCGAAACCGTGAATGTCACGACTCCTACGGCCTACGTAGGCGGTGAGCCACTGAAAGCCTATCTCCTGAAACGATATGGAGTGCCAATGGTGGACGGGTTGGCGTCCGTGATTACTGCGAAAACTGCCATGACTTTCGCCCAAGTCCTTTTTATCTTGCTGGGATTGGCCTTGGCTTTTTGGCTTCTTGGGGATTCAAGTCATTACTGGGTGGCGATGTCGGTCAGTGTGGGAGTCCTAGCGTTTGGGGTCGGGCTGTTTGTGGTGCTCCAACGCCACGGTCTCGGGATGGGGTGCTTGGGCCTATTGCGAGCCTGCGGTATCAGGTTCGCCTTTCTTGAAAAACGGGAACCTCAACTACAGGAGCTGGACGGCACGATCCGGAGATTTTATTCTCTGCACCGGGAGACCTTTTATGCGGCGTTGGCCGTATTTTTTTTGGCGTGGATGATGGAAACGCTTGAGGTGTATGCCATTCTCTACTTTCTTGGTGTGAGCATCGATGTGTGGGTAGCCGTCTCACTTGCGGCGCTGACAGTGCTCATCAAAGGCGGAACGTTTTTCATTCCCGGAAGCCTGGGTGCGCAAGAAGGGGGATACACCTTGCTATTGATGACTTTTGGTTATTCGGAGGTGACGGGAATTACATTTGCCCTTATTCGACGATTGCGAGAAATTCTCTGGATTGTCTTTGGTCTGGTTTGCTTGATGTTCCTGAAAGGCCAGGACGGTGGATCGGACCAGGTCCACTCGATGGAAGGGTAGGGGACAGGGTAATTTTGTGAAAATATTCGGTGACTTGAACTCTTCGGGTCTATTGTGAATAATCGGACCCTCACGGATTTTCAGCCGAGAAAGGATTAAGGAACGATGGATATTGAACTGGGAACGAATACCCTCCGGAATACCGATGGGGTCTTTATCGCTCACGGCAAAGAACAGCTTCGTATTGAGTGGTTGGAGGAGGAGAAAAAACTGGCATTGAGTATGGGTGTGTTTATGCCCACGGGAACGGAAGTGGCCAAGCTGCAACGCAATGCCTGGGAACACAATCCTGGCGATCGGTTTGTCCTCACTGAGTTGTCGGATACAGTCAAGGTGGAAGATACGACCCTGAAAACCCTCGTCATGGAAATACACAAAAAGTCTCACCAAGCCGTGGCCATCCCTGCGGCAAAATTTTATACCTCGAAAGGCACCTTGTCTGAAATCTCCCTGGAATGGTGGCGGGTTGGTAATAAAATGGAGCTGACCGGCATTGATCTGGACCTCGAAGGGGGCAGCGTCGAACTCCCCGAATAACTCTCCCTCGGCCATTTTTCTGATTCTTAAATGGTGCCGAGATATTGCGTAAGGTGTTGTGATGCTCTCTGGTGTCTTTTTTGAAGTTCGCCAGTGATGGATGACTCCCATTCATGGCTCTCGTGTTGAAGGGCCAATCTCCCTACCTCATTCTTGTTCATTATTAATGCTGAAACGGTCGCAATGAAAATGGATCCAAGATCAATTGCGCACATATTTCTTACTTTTTTGTGGTTGAGTAAATATTTCAGCCAAGAGTAAGGAAGGAGGGTTAATGGGCGATCGTGGCGAATTTACTTTCGGTATGCTGAAGGCCATCAAGAATGATCATTTAAAAAGGTGACCTTACTTCACTGCCGTTTTGGCGCGGGCCATCATGCGACAAAATGAGCAGGTTCCCGCAGTTGTGGGTTGGCTGCACACGGTACAGGGCTGCAACGTGGTTTGGTCGATTTCGCTCATGGATGGGGCGACAGAAGACGATTTTTCCTGTCTATCAAGGAACCCCCAATAAAACCGTTGCTTGGTCCCCGGAGATTCTGCTTCTAAGCGATTCAGCGCGTCTTTGTACACTAACATCTTCGCGCCTTTGGCCATCGGGCATTCTTCGACCAAATAGTCAATCCGGTTGACCACGGCATAGGCGGCAATTTCCCGTTCAGTCATGCGGTAGAGTGGTTTCACTTTTTTGGCAAAACCTTCGACGGATGCAGGAAGGCTTGGCGACTGTTTCTGCAAATATTCCTCCTGCCACTGCAGAACATTACCCAGAAGCCTTGCAGCCTCATCATCTAAATTATGGCCCGTGGCCATTACGTCGTAATGGTTTTGCCAGGCGACCCGATTAAACTGATACCGTTTAATGGTGCCACAGGCAGAGCAGGTAGGACGCTTGATCATATTGGCTAATTCTTTGATGCCCGCTCCTGCATCTTCTTCCACGGTATGAATGGTGAGTTGGGACCCGCAGGGTTCAGCCACCACTTTGGCAAACTGTTCGACTTTTTCTTTTGATCGGCTGGAATAACCGGGAATGCCTAAATCAACGTATAGCGCATCGACCCGATAACCTAATTTCAGCAGAATTTCCCAAAGGGTCAGGCTGTCTTTCCCTCCGGATACGGCAACCAGAATGCGATCTTCAGGGGAAAACATCTGTTGAGCCTTAATGGCTCGTTGCACCTGGGTGCGCACAAATTCAGTGAGACAGTCCCCACAAAATGCCGTATTGTGTCTTGGCAGTCCCAGTACCGCCCGTTTTGGACATTTTCGGCAGCGCATGAGTTTACCCTCCGGATATGACCGGGCGGATTTCGATGCTATCCCCATCGGCCACGGTTTCATCTTCGGTCATGAGATCCTGCCCGCGTATGATCAGAAAGGCCTCAGGGATTAAATTGAGTTCTTTGAAAATGTCGGCTACCCGTTTGGGGCCTTGGATGACTACGTCACGGGTGGGATGGCTGAGATGGACTTTCATAGGTTCGAATCATAAAGAGAGGTTCATGGGATTGGCAACTCATTAAATTTGGCTACTTTTTGTCTAAAACCAGAGGTAAACTTTCTGTTACTTCTATGGAGTCCGGAGGGCCGGTTGTTTAAGAACCTATTGGGTAATCATGTAGAGTGGAAGGATGAGCTATGATAGGATATAGACACTCACCTTTCTCACAAAATAAATCCTCGTCACGCGAGATAGCTCACTTATTATGGATAACGAAGGAGCAAGAATGAAACCCGCATGCGATTCGCTGGACCAGCTTTGTATTAACACCATTCGTACCTTATCGATGGATGCGGTGCAAGCCGCGAACTCCGGGCATCCCGGAACTCCGATGGCTCTGGCGCCTGTCGCCTATTGGCTTTGGAATCGGGTCTTGCGTTCTGATCCCGACGATCCCATCTGGCCGAATCGAGATCGGTTTGTTCTTTCAGCCGGGCATGCGTCGATGTTGCTCTATTCCTTGCTGCATCTCTGTGGGGTGAAGTCGGTGAACGGTCAATATGAACAACTGGGTGAGCCTTCAGTCACATTGGAGGATATCAAACGGTTTCGGCAGTTAGAGAGTAAATGCCCTGGTCATCCTGAATATCGTTGGACATCTGGTATAGAAACCACGACCGGTCCCTTAGGGCAAGGGGTGGCAACCAGTGTCGGTATGGCGATTGCCCAACGATGGATGGCGGGGTATTTTAATCGGCCCGATTTTGAAATGTTTAATTACAATGTGTATTCCATCTGTGGTGATGGATGTCTCATGGAAGGGGTGTCATCGGAGGCCGCGTCTCTTGCCGGACATCTGAAGTTGTCAAATCTCTGTTGGATCTATGACAACAATAAGATCACGATTGAAGGTTCTACGGACTTGGCCTTTAGCGAAGATGTGGCTACCAGGTTTATTGCCTATGGTTGGAATGTGACCCGTGTGAGCGATGCCAATGATCTAAAGATGCTGGATCGCGCCTATGGCACATTTTTAAAGGAATTAGAACGTCCGACGCTGATCATTGTGGATAGCCATATTGGGTATGGAGCTCCGAATAAACAGGATACGCATTCCGCTCATGGTGAACCATTGGGTGAAGAAGAAATCCGTTTGGCCAAACGTCATTATGGTTGGCCGGAAGACGCCAAATTTCTTGTGCCCGATGAGGTGCCGGCTCATTTCCAACAGGGGATCGGGAAACGAGGCAAAGATTTGCGTGGCGAGTGGATGTCCCGGTTTGCAGAGTATCGAGCCAAATATCCGGAATTGGCTGGTCATTTGTATCAGATGCAGCATCGACAATTGCCAGAGGGATGGGGCAGCAAAATTCCTGTTTTCCCGCCTGATGCTAAGGGGCTTGCCGGCCGGGAAGTGTCTGGAATCGTATTGAATGCGTTGGCGGCAACTATTCCCTGGTTATTCGGTGGGGCCGCAGACTTGGCTCCATCCACGAAGACTCGCTTAACCTTTGAGGGAGCGGGGGATTTGACCGGCAGCAATCCATCAGGACGAAATATCCATTTTGGGGTTCGGGAACATGCGATGGCTGCTATTGTGAATGGCCTGTCTTTGTCAAAAGTCCGACCTTATGGCTCCGGATTTCTCATTTTTAGTGATTATGCCAGACCGGCTATCCGGTTAAGTGCCTTGATGGAAATTCCCGTCATGCATATCTTCACACATGATTCCATTGGGGTAGGGGAAGATGGACCGACACACCAGCCTATTGAACAAATTTCTTCGCTTCGCGCAATTCCCGGGTTAATGGTGTTTCGCCCTGGAGATGCCAACGAAATTGTTGAAACGTGGAAGGTGATTATGGAACTGCGGCACGAACCGGTGATTATGATTGTTTCGCGGCAGGCGATTCCCACATTGGATCGCATGAAATATGCTTCTGCGTCCGGCGTGGCCAAAGGCGCCTATGTGTTGGCAGACCCGTCCGATGGCTGCCCCGAGGTGTTATTGCTTGGAACGGGAAGTGAAGTGCCATTATGTGTGCAAGCCCATGAGCAATTGGCGGTCGAAGGGATTAAAAGTCGAGTCGTCAGTATGCCATCTTGGGAGTTGTTCGAACAGCAATCGGAAGATTATCGCCGCTCGGTTATTCCCCCCGCTGTCACCGCACGGGTATCAGTTGAGCAGGCATCTGTCTTTGGTTGGGGCAGTTACGTTGGAACCGAAGGACATTCAATCGGGATGAAATCGTTCGGTGCCTCGGCTCCGCTCAAGGAATTAGCTAAAAAATTTGGATTTACAGTTGAGCATGTGGTGGCAGCGGCCAAGGCGCAGATTGCACGGCAGCAAGCTCATGCCACAACCATTCAACGCTAACTTGTTTCTTTCAAGGAGAACCTCACCATGAATCCACTGGTCCAGCTTTGTGAGATGGGGCAAAGTCCCTGGTATGACTATATTCGTCGTGGCTTGATCACCTCTGGGGACCTTCAGTCACTTATTGAAAATGACGGTCTCATGGGCATGACCTCGAATCCCTCGATTTTTGAAAAAGCGATTGCAGGAAGTGCGGACTATGATGAAGCGATTGCACGGGTGGCGTCTCAGGGCATGAGCGTCAAACAGATTTATGAGAGCGTGGCCATTCAAGACATCCAGGATGCAGCCGATTTGATGCGGCCAGTCTATGACACCTCGGACGGTCGTGATGGCTATGTGAGCTTGGAGGTCTCTCCGGATTTGGCTTTTGATACACAAGGCACCATCGATGAAGCGGTCCGTTTGTGGCAAACTGTGGGTCGGGACAATGTCATGATTAAAGTGCCTGGAACCCCGGAAGGGCTACCCGCCATCGAGGAGCTTTTGTCCCAAGGCATCAATATCAATGTCACCCTCTTATTCAGTGTGTTGATGTATGAGCAGGTGGCTTGGAGCTATATCCGTGGGTTGAAACGATTGGCGGCGCATGGGGGGAATTTACATCGCGTCGCCTCGGTGGCCAGCTTTTTTGTAAGCCGGATTGATAGTCTAATTGATAAAAAATTAGACGAGAAAATCTCAAAAGAATCCCGTCCTGCCCAACGAGCGATGATGGAAGGTCTCCTGGGTACGGTGGCAATTGCCAATGCTAAGTTGGCCTATCACATCTTTCAGGAAGTCTTTGCGAGTGCAGAATTTCAATCCCTCAAAGCAGAAGGTGCACGGGTTCAACGGGTCCTTTGGGCCAGCACGGGCACGAAAAATCCCAAATACCCGGATACCTACTATGTCGATAATCTTATTGGTCCGGATACGGTGAATACGATGCCTGAAGCGACGTTTACCGCTTTCCGGAACCATGGAACGGTGAAGAATACCATCCAGGAGGGCCTGGCCGAAGCCAAAGTCACCATGCAGCAGTTGGCGGAGGCTGGTATTTCGATGGAGGAGGTCACCGACACCCTCCTGAAGGATGGCGCGAAATTGTTTTTGGATGCCTTTGATCAATTAATGGGCGTGATCAGTCGGAAGCGGGCAAAAATCTTAGGGGAAAAAGTTGACCAGGTCACCTAATCGGTTGCCCCTCTGTAGCCGAAGATTGCCGAGGTGCTCAAAGAATTTCAGCACACCAATATGGATGTTGAAAAGGGATTGGCTCGTCTGGGGCAATAGATTGAAGCCAGCATAGGTTTGCATGCTTACCAGGTACAATCAGGGATGAGGATGTTGAGTCGTTTTAGCGAACAGGGAAGAGGGGATAATCCTCTACAGTAGTCTCAATTGTATGGAAAAATTTAAGGAACGGGCTGGACTAAATTTTTCGCCAATGGTGGCCGCCTGCATGAATGAGTCGATCGGCTTCGACTGGACCCCAGCTCCCGGCTGGATACTCTGGCAACCACTTGGTTTCGTATGCACTCCACCCTTCGAGGATATCCGTGACCCATTTCCACGAAGCCTCAACGGCATCCCGCCTCATAAACAAAGATGTATCCCCAGCCATGACATCCAATAGTAATCGCTCGTAGGCTTCCGGGGAAGGTGCCTTAAAGGCATCACCGTAGTGAAAGTCCATATCAACAGGATGCGTTTGGGCTTTGGTGCCAGGCACTTTGGAAATAATGCGAAGGGCCATGCCCTCTTCGGGTTGAATGCGAAGCGTGAGCAGATTCGGAGCCTGGGGAATTTGCGGATTGGCATTAAATAAAATCTGGGGAATGTCCTTGAATTGGACGGCGATTTCGCTGGCGCGAGTCGGCATGGCTTTTCCCGTGCGAATATAGAATGGCACTCCGGCCCAGCGCCAGTTTTCCACAAAGACTTTTAAGGCCACAAATGTTTCCGTGGTGGAGTCAGGTTGCACTCCTTCCTCTCGTCGATAGCCGGGTACTTCCTGGCCCTTGATGTTTCCGTGGGCATATTGGGCACGAACGGTCATCTTTTCGACGTCTTGTCCCCGAATTGGACGCAGTCCGCGTAACACATCCATTCGGGCATTGCGCACCACATCAGGATCCAGCGAGTAGGGGGGTTCCATGGCGATCAGACAGAGCAATTGCAAAATATGATTTTGCACCATGTCTCGAAGCGCTCCTGCGCCTTCGTAATAGGTGGCTCGGGTGCCAAGGGTAACCGCTTCGCTGACGGTTAATTGCACGTGGTCGATGTATTTATGGTTCCATAGCGGTTCAAAGATGGAATTGGCGAAACGCATGACCATAATATTCTGGACGGTCTCTTTCCCCAGATAATGATCGATGCGATAAATTTGTGATTCATCGAAGACATTCCCGATAGCGGTATTGATGGCTTGGGCAGAAGGCAAATCGTGTCCAATTGGTTTTTCCACAATGACCCGGGAGTAAGCACCCTCTTGGTTAGGGACAGCCACTAATCCAGCTTTTTGGAGCCCCTCGCAGGCGGGCGCAAAGGAGGTTGGCGGGATGGCTAAATAAAAGATGCGATTGCCTGGTAATTTGAATGGTGATTCAATGTTGTTCAGTCGGTCCCGGATTGTTCCATAATATTCGGAGGCGGTAATATCTCCTGCACAATAAAACAAACGACTTTGAAACGTCTTCCACTTGTCGGGTTCAAGTGTTTGTCGGGAAAATTGTTCAATGCCCTCACGGGCAATCCCGCGAAAATTATCATCCGATAGAGGTTTCCGTCCTAACCCCAATACGGCGAAATTGGCCGGTAACAAGCCGTCCAGGAGCAGGTTGTAGAGTGCCGGCAGAAGTTTGCGTTGGGTCAGATCGCCCGAGGCACCGAAGATGACAATCGTGCACGATTGAGTCGCTGCGGTTCGGTTGACCGTGACGGGCGTTTCGGTTTTAGGAGAAGGTTCCAAAGGTTCAATCGGTGACATGTCGACCTCGCAAAAATCCGGTTATGGTCGGACGCTATGTCCGCCAAAAGCTTTCCGTAATGCTGCTAACATTTTTTCCGCGAAAGAAGTATCCTGCCGCGAGCGGAATCGGGTAAATAAAGCGGTTGTCAGGGTGGGAACCGGTACGTCCTTTTCAATGGCATCCATAATCATCCACCGTCCCTCGCCGGAATCCTGCACGTAGCCTTGTAATTGTTCCAGCTTAGGATCCTGTTTCAGTGCGCCGGCAGCTAGTTCAAGCAGCCAGGATCTGACCACACTGCCATGCATCCAGAGATCAGCGATGGTGGCGAGATTCAAGTTATATTCACTCTTGGACATGAGTTCGAATCCTTCCGCGTATCCCTGCATCATACTGTATTCAATGCCATTGTGAACCATCTTGACGTAATGTCCAGCGCCATGGTCCCCCACGTGAGCCCAGCCATTTTCCGGAGCCAAAGTTGTGAGAATGGGGGCCAATCGCTTGACGGGTTCCTGTTTCCCACCGACCATCAGACAATAGCCAATTTGCAACCCCCAAATCCCACCGCTGGTTCCGGCATCAATATAATGGATGCCACGCGGGTGAAGGTCGGCGGCGCGGCGAACGTCATCATGAAATTTCGTATTGCCTCCATCGATGATGATATCGTTGGCCTCCAAAATTTTCCCAAGATGTTGTACGGTCTCTTCGGTGGGTTGCCCTGAGGGGACCATGACCCACACGACTCGCGGTTTGGGTAATTTGGTGATCAAATCTTCCAATGACGAAGATGCGGTCGCCCCTTTGGTTTCGGCCTCATTAATCAGGGCGGCCGACCGGTCGTAGGCAACGACCCTATGTCCCCCCTGGCTCAACCGAGTGACCATGTTCATCCCCATTTTGCCGAGTCCAATGAAACCGATATCCATATGCGATCCTCCTATGATCACGGGTGGTAGTCCCTTCAGTCATCAATGGGACTGACGTGAGGGCGATGATGACGGTCGCTGACGCCTCACGACCGTGTGGGCGGCACGTTTCGTATTGAGAGCCAGATCAAGGTTGCAGGCAGCCGTAATGAGAGCAAAATGCGTAAAGGCCTGTGGGAAATTTCCTAACTGTTCACCCGAGTGGGAGACTTCCTCGGCATATAAACGAAGATGATTGGCATAGCTTAACATTTTTTCAAAGATCAGTCGTGCCTCCGTCAATCGCCCGGCTTTCGTCAGGGCTTCAACTAGCCAAAAGGTACACATGCTAAATGTGCCTTCTTCGCTGTCCAGACCATCCGATGCGGCTTTGCCGTTTTCATACCGGTATACGAGGCTCCCTAATGCCAGTTGCTCGAGTGTGCGGTCAATGGTTGAGAGCATGCGAGGGTCGGTGGGAGACACGAAAAATACAAGAGGCATAATCAGGTTGGCGGCATCCAATGCTTCGCTATCATAGGATTGGATAAAGGCTCCAATGTCGGCATTCCAGCCCCGTTCCATAATTTCCCGGTAGATCCGATCGCGTTCCTCCATCCATCGAGCTCTGTTACCTGGAAATCCTCGTTTGTCGGCTAAACGAATGCCGCGGTCTAAGGCGACCCAACACATCACTTTGGAATAGACAAAATGACGGCGTCCTCCTCTGACTTCCCAAATGCCTTCATCAGGTTGCTCCCAATTGTTGCAGACAAAATCCAGGAGGCGGCAAAGGTTTACCCAAAGATCATAGGAAATGGACGCGCCGTGTTTATTATAGAGATAAACTGCGTCCATTAGCGCACCGTACATATCCATTTGCAGTTGGGATGCTGCGCCATTGCCGATGCGCACGGGGCGGGAACTGCGGTGGCCATCCAGGTGAGGCAGTTCTTCTTCCGTCAGATCGCGGCGACCGTCGATGCCATACATCAATTGAATGGATCCGTCCGGATTGAGTTCGCAACAACGGGCATTGAGCCAATCCATGAATCGACTGGCTTCCACCGTAAATCCCAGACGTAATAGTCCGTAAATAGAAAAGGCCGCATCCCGGATCCAGGTATAGCGATAGTCCCAATTTCGGGGACCGCCGATATTTTCGGGTAGACTGGTTGTGGGTGCGGCCACAATGGCTCCGGTGGGAGCATAGGTCAGGAGTTTGAGGGCCAGGGCGGAACGATGGACCACTTCCCGCCATCGCCCATCGTATTGGCATTGTGCCAGCCAGCGCTGCCAGAAGGCGGACGTGTTGCGAAAGGCTTCGTCGCCGGATTCAGGGGTGGATAACAACTGGTCGCCGTTTTTGATTTCCAAGTATTCCAAAAAAAATGTCAGGCTTTCGCCCTGATGGAGTGTGAATTCTTGATAGGCGAAGTTTTCCCGCGTATGAAGGGGAATGGGACTGACTAATCCCACGGATTGATCGCCAGCTTGAAAGATGATTCCTTTCGGTCGGGTCTCGATGACATGTGAATCCCGCCCAAAATTAAATGCCGGCGCGCATTCAAGTCGAAAAGTGACGGTTCCGCGGACAACGGAAAGCATGCGGATTATTTGATGGCGGCGGGGCCGGTATCCGGCCTCGTCCGACTCGATGGGCATGAAGTCGGTGAGTTCACCGACGCCATCATGTTGTAGAAATCGGGTCAACAGAATATTGGTTTCCGGAAGATACATTTGTCGGGTATTGCCCTCTGTGATAGGCGCAATCTTGAAATACCCTCCAATTTTCTGATCAAGAATGGCTCCAAACAGGCTAGGGGAGTCAAATCGTGGCAGGCAGCACCAATCAATGGATCCATCGAGACCAACCAGGGCGATAGTATGGAGATCTCCGATGATGCCGTAATCGCCGATGTTTTTATAACTCATGAACGGTTCTCATTAGGGGATAAATGGCTCAATGAAGAAAGATAAAAGCCAATATACCCAAAATCGTATGCTAAGCACTACATCTAGCGATAAATTTCTTATTAAGCATCTATATCTAGATTGTGGTCCAACTAAAGACGAGGGCCAAGAATATGATCATTCATTAGGAGTTCATCTGCAGAGTATTTCTTTCCGTGATTAAAATCTGAAGAGACGTCACTAGTTCCGGGGTGTAGGAAACATGAAAATTCAAGAAGTAATCCATGCTACACACGTATATCAATGAGTCGTGTGGAGCCCTCTATGCTGGGTGGTGGTTCTTCGGAGTGTTGCTCAAATTTCGTTTGTTGTTTTTTTCTGTTGCGGCTGTAAAAGCTTCCCTTCTGGCCCACATCTCCATCTTCGACTGTTGAGGTGGATTGAGGGGGAGTGAGAGTTGGCGGGGGGGGATTGGTGATTTCCATAGAGCACCTTTACATTTATGGGTGATTATGGTGACTTGTGAGGAGTTTCCATCTCTTACTATTACTTATCGTCAAAATGTTCTTAATCTTAAATGCAGGTGTAGAAAGATATCATCAGTGCGCAAGCAGAGCATCAGTTGGTCTTGCGCATGCTTTTCCTTACACTCCGCGCCTCCAAGGCGATTTAGCCTAGGCAGAGGAAATCAATTGGCAAAATGAGTTTGTCCTATTTTCTAATTGATGACAAGAAGTTGGTATGGCCGTATAATTGATAGAAATGACCCCTCAAACTTCCCTGTCTTCGACGGGCCTCGATCTCTCGCGTTTGTCCTCTACTCTCCGAAACCATCTTCCGTTCACAGCCGAACTTGAGCAATGCCTACCGTTGGCGGGTGATGCTTCGAACCGTCGTTATTACCGTTTGCACCTGTCCATGGCTCCGGTTTCTTCTGTGATTCTGATGCAGTTAGCCGATCCGGAAGGGTTTAAAGTCTCTGAGGAGGCTGTGAGTGGGGCCGGGGGAGAAATCACCGAATTGCCGTTCACGAATATTCTGAAACATCTGCAGAAGAAGGACGTTCAGGTTCCTGTGCTATATTTTTACGATGAATCTTGTGGCCTGCTCTATCTCGAGGATTTTGGTGATGTGACGCTGGCCAAAGCCTGGCAGAAGTCTTCTCCCGGTAGGGGGGAGAATCTATATTGTCAGGCCGTTGATCACCTCGTTCACCTTCATCTCCAGGCCTCACATCCTTCCACTGTTCCCTGTGTGGCCTTTACACGATCTTTTGATATGCCCCTATTTCTCTGGGAGTTTGACCATTTTTTGGAATATGGCATTGTGGCGAGAGACCGGCCCATGTGTGTCGACGATTATGGGCCTGTTCGAGAAGCATTCAAGGAGATTGCTGAATGGTTAACCGCGCAACCGCAGGTATTTACCCATCGTGATTACCATTCCCGTAACTTGATGGTGGATGGGGAACGTCTCGGCGTCATTGATTTTCAAGATGCCTTGATGGGTCCTGTGACATATGATCTTGCCTCCCTGCTGAGGGATTCTTATATCTCTCTCGATGAGGGGCTAATTGATCGCCTTATTGTTCGTTACATAGAAGGAATGCGCCAGAATTTATCATTGTCGCAACAATCCGCTATGCTATTACATGATCCTGTGGCGTTTCGTCGGCTGTTTGACTTTACGAGTATTCAACGCAATCTGAAGGCTGCCGGGCGGTTTGTATATATTGATCGGGTGAAGGGGAATTCAAGTTTTTTGGCCTCAATTCCTCAGACATTAAAGAATGTTCGTGCCAATTTGGAGAAATATCCCCAACTCCACCGACTGCTCACTCACCTCTCTCCGTATATTCCTGAATGGCGCTAACTTCTTGCTTATGAAGGCCATGATTTTGGCCGCGGGTCTGGGCACTCGCCTTCGGCCTTTGACCAACACAATTCCCAAGCCGTTATTGCCGGTTGGAGGGATGCCGCTTATTATTTGGAATTTGTTGTTGTTGCGAGCATGTGGAATTCGTGACGTCATCATCAATCTGCATTATTTGGGGCATTTGATCGAAGAGGCGATTGGTGATGGATCAGATTGGGATATGCAGGTGAGGTATTCCCATGAACCAACCCTGTTAGGAACGGGTGGTGGATTAAAAGCGGCTGAGTGGTTTTTTGAGCAACACCCGTTTTTGGTAATAAATGGTGATACGTTGATCGATTTGGATGTGAAGACATTGGTAAAGTTTCATCAGACTCATGGGGGTGTGGCCACGCTGGTGCTTCGCGATGATCCGCAAGCGGCCCAATGGGGAGCAGTTGAATCGGACGCACAAAATCGCATTTTCAGAATAAATCGTCGGGGAAGGAGCCAGGCCGAATTAACTGGCCCTCTGGTTCAACGGATGTTTGCGGGCGTCCATATTCTCCATCCATCTATCCTCCATGATGCTCCTGCGGATAGGCCGTTTTCCATTATCGATACCTATACAAATGAGCTTGCGCGGGGTTCAAGCTTATTTGGATTTCTTCATGCTGCCTATTGGTCTGATATCGGAACGGTGGCGCGTTATGCTCAGGCGCAAGCCGATGCGGAGGCCGGAGTAATTGTCCCTACGACCTAAGGAGGTCCTTCTGGTAGGCTGCCCGGCATTTCCCTACATGGATTGAATTGTCTGGTGTATGCTGCGAGTACATTGGTGAGGAATTGGCCCAAAAAATCGCACCTCTTTTGACGGGTTGACGCCAGGAGAAGCTTGCCAAAAGATATCGATATCGGGTTTATTATCTAAATACTCCCTGTGTTTTTCCCATTCCTGTCGGCAGGGTGAAGGTAATCGTGGCCACTTTTAATCAACTCCATCATCTACTCGAAAAATCCCTGCGGGATTTCCAAGCGGAATCGAGTGATCTTTCCGATACACAAGAACAGGAACTCACCCAGGCGCTTCACCGATTGACGGGTCGACTTACCGAAATTCTTTCGACAAATTCCGACCCATTTCCTACCGCCGATTTTCTTTCGGTTTGCGATCAGACCGTTTCGCTGAGGGCTCCCCTTTTTCTACCGGAACCACCTCAGATTCATTTTGTGACTTCGTGTGATGGTGTCGTCCTCATGGCCAATGAGGTGGTGCGCGATGTCCTGGGCATGGGTTTGGGTGAAATAGGGAAGGTTTCCATTAGCGGTTATGTTGCTCATGAGGAATGGATGATTCTTCGAAGTCATCTTTGCTCGCTTGACGTTTCTCCCAAGCTCTTGAATAGCATGCTGACGATTCTACCATCGGGGAAGCCGTCGCGAACGGTCCCATGCGTGGTAACGCCTATGTTCGATCAGTCACAGAAGGTGACTGCATGGCATTGGGGATTGACCCTGGAAGCGAAGCACTCTTCCGCTCAGCCTTTTGCACAATTGATGCAGAGTCTTGAATCGCAACTGTATGCCGGTCAGAGTATGGATATGTGTCTGACGAAGATTTGTGATGGCCTTGTGCGAGCCTTTGGTTTCCCCTTTGTGTGGGTGGCCACTGTGCGAAAGGGTAGTGTGCCCCAGTTGCGCGCACATGCGATGGCTGAGGCTTTTGATTGGGAGTCACAAGGAACTCTGTGGTGGAGCGAAGTTTCGCAGCAAGGTGAGTTCTTTCAGGCCTGTGAGGCCTCTGAAATATCACTTCTTTTTTCTTGTCGTCCTCCCAAAGGTGGCATGGTCTGGTTTCCGCCGGAATTCCAGTTTCACCAAACCTGGGGTGTTCCCCTGTCTTATCAAGAGAATTGTTGCGGTATGCTGGTGGTGTGCTCTGAAGGTCCAGAGCCGGTTGATCCGACGGTACTTGGATGGTTGCAACGATTAGGTTCTGAGATCGAACGGTTGATGGCGCGTGGAAGACAGCTGGATCTATGGCGATTACAAAGTATGGCTATGGGCTCAGTATTTGATCCAGTCTGTGTGACAGACGCGCAGGGTCGTTTGGAATGGGTGAATGAAGCCTATGCCGCTTTCCATGGCTCCTCCCCTCAATCAATGCTGGGTTTTCCGTTGAGTTCGTTCCCTCATGCGGAACTGCAAGTCAGGAGATCTTTGTCAGATCCCTCCACCCAAGAATTCAGCTTCGTGAAGACCGAGGTGTTGCAAACGGGTACCAATGGGCAATCTCTGGTTTTTGAACAAGTGGTGACTCCTTTGCTCAATGAACAGGAAGACCTCACGCATTTTGTGGTGATCTGGCATGATGTGACTGCCCGGAAGACACAAGAATTGATGATGAAGCATCAGGCCTATCACGATCCGTTAACGGATCTTCCGAATCGAATTATGTTTGAAGACCGCCTGGAACAGGCGTTGGCGCAAGCCAGGCGGAATGGGACCTTACTGGCATTATTCTTTTTGGATCTCGATAATTTTAAAACCATCAATGATTATCATGGTCATCAGACTGGAGATCGCGTCTTGCGCATCGTCGCGGAACGACTGACAACTTGTGTGCGATCGACCGATACCGTCGCGCGTTTGTGCGGGGATGAATTTACCGTGATTCTTCAGGGGCTTGACCATGTTCAGGATATTCGTCAGGTAGCTCTGAAAATTTTAGAATGCCTTATTCCACCCATTCAATTAGGTAAAGAAAAAATTCCTATTCAAATCAGTATTGGAATTTCGGTCTACCCCAAGGATTCCACGGATCCCCATCGGTTGTTAGAAATTGCTGATCAGGCGATGTATCGGGCTAAAGAATGTGGTGGGCAATGCTGGAGTTTCGCCACGTCTGAATGGAACGATGAATAGTCTTTGTCACGCTGATTCTCACCTCCTGCATTCATTCCGAGGACTTCAAGGGGCATTCCAGGAAATATTTATCTTGTCTTTCAGTAAAATAGCCTCACAAAAAGGCGGATTCTGTTTATTCCTCTCACTAACCGACTATGTCTCTGACGGCTTCTTCAAGAATTCATTGATCCCGCGCATGCTTATCCCGCCTAAGCATCTCCCATGTCTTTGTGTCCTTAAAACGCGTTGAGAAAAAGCCACGATTGTTGATTAAATGCTGCTTCAGTTATGTCACTCACCTCTTCTTGGTGTGCTGGTTCTTTCCCAACTCCTCCATTAATACCTCACTGAATCCCGTGCCAGATTGTCAGAAGGGCTTTGGGGGTGGTTCTTGGCCGAACCCTGGCGTGAAACATCTAACTCTGCAGTACATCTATGGAATTTGAGGTTATTGGTGTGGGCGCTTTTCTTCTAACTGTTCGAAAAAGATGGGGGTTTTGTGATCGAAGCGGCTCGACAAGGAGTGCCTATTGTATCGGCAGGGTCCCTTGGCCTTGTTTTTGCAATTTTTTATTGTTGTAGACGATCTTAAAGCGGTATTTCGTGGTTTGTCCGTTGTAGCCGTTGAACAAGGAGTTCGAAATATGACTGTTCATTCATCGACCTGCAGAATCTATGTTTGGGGAATAGTGATTCTGATGATATTGCTGGCCACAGGGTGTGGACATCGGTCTTCCCAGGGAGTTCATAAATATGGCAAAAAAACTGGCGCGCCGACTGCGGTAGCCGCACAGGGAAATTTCGCACCGGGAGTTTCAGGGGAAGCATTAAGCAAAGGGCCATCCGCTGGGCATGGGTATTTCCCTGAAGGCGCAGGAACATTCTCCGATCTGCTTGCGGAAGATTCCTTGATTCGGGAGGATAATGCATTTGGGCCTGGTCTCACGCCTTCCGACTCTCCCAATGATTATTGGGAGAATCGAACTCGTGCGGAACAATTGACGTCACAAAGCGGTTTGCGGGATGTGCATTTTGAATTTGATAGCTTCCAACTTAATGAACAAGCCAAGGCGACATTAGTCGCCAACGCGGAGTGGCTGAAAGCGCATCCGCATGCGGAAATTACCATTGAAGGACATTGCGATGATCGGGGGACGGCTTCGTATAACCATGTTTTAGGTGAAAAGCGTGCGATTCGCACCAAAACCTATCTCTCCAGTTTGGGAGTCCCTGCTGAACGACTTCATGTGATGTCATTCGGTAAGGAGAGTCCGGCCTGTTGGGATTCGACTGAACCGTGTTTCCAGAAGAATCGGCGCGCTCATCTCGTCCTGGATATCAGTGTGGCCTCGACCCCAATGCCCTATGTGGCTAACCGCCAGAATTGGTAGAAGTCTCTTTCCGGCCATGGACTGTTTAAGGGGCTCTGAGATGATAAGGAAAATGTTATGCTAAGCCCTCATTCGTTTTCGTATCGTTGGAGTGTTCGATTTGTCATTGTGGTCTTGAACGTGATCTTGGCAGGGTGTATGGCTCAGCAGGCGGATGTGGTACGAATCAAACGGGAATTGGACGCTAAGATCGGCCAGCTGGATAAGAGTAAAACATCACTCCAACAAGCCGTGAGTGAAGCGAATACGGCATTGGAAAAAGCGAATACCCTTATTGCCAAACAGCGGGTTGAGATTCAGGAGTTACTGCATGCCCGTGCCGAAGTGATGGATCAGGTTGCCACCTTGAAAGAAACGGACCTCTCCCAGGTTCGGGGGGGGCTTGAAAGCAATCAGAACCAGGTCAGCGAATTAACCAAAAAAATGGCGCGGTATGACGCGGATATGAAGGAAGTCCGAACCCAGCTTCAACAATCTGAGCCTCTGGTGCATCAACTTCGAGATCGTTTAGCAGGGGAAGAGCAACTCCTGACAGAGCAAGGAGGTAAGTTAGGTGAATTCCGGACGTCGTTGGTGGATTACCAACAGGTGCTAGCCTCTCTTCGCCAACAAGTGACCCAACAAGAACAGCATGTTGGGGAGATACGCAGACAGATCGAACTCAAGGCGCAACAACATGATGCTCAGGCCCAGCAGGTTCAGGCGAATTTTGAAGAGGTTCGGCGAAGTATACAGTCGGTGGTAGGGACGTTGGAGAAAGTCAGTGTCACATTCGGGGGGCGATTGGATGAACATGAACAAAAACTGTCCCGTGTGGCTGGTCAACACGGTAGTTCCCTTTCCTCCAATGCTCAGATGCCCGAAAGCCGCGATCCGTCAGCGCGGTCATCTGTCACCCGAGATTTCCTTTCTCAACGCACTCCAGCATCGTCGCGGTCGGATGCGATGGATGGCTCACTTTCCACTAAGGAAAGTTCCCGTCCAGTTGTGACTGGGTCGGTTGCCGCGTATGCTCCCTCATCTCAACTATCGAGGACGGTTCCGGCTCTGGGAGGGACTTCAGAAACGGGTTCTTCCGGTCATGTCGATATGAGAAACGCTCAGGTGCTATATGACCGGGCGATGGCACTTCTTCGTCAGGGGAACTTTGTCGATGCCTCCACCGGGTTTTCGACATTTTTGCGGACCTTTGCAGACTCTCCTTTGGCCTCAAATGCACAATATTGGTTGGGGGAGTGTTATTACGGTGAAAGACGGTTTCAAGAAGCGATTGATGAATTTGAACGAGTCTTTGCCTTTTATCCTTCCAGCAATAAAGTCCCGGCATCCCTACTTAAAATCGCGTATTCGCATATCGAATTACGCGAACTACCAATGGCTCGATCGGTTTTTCAGCAACTTGTACGGACCCACCCCCAAAGCCCAGAAGCCGGCAAAGCGTACGGTCGTCTTCAAGAAGTGAATGCCTTCCTCGATAATCCTTCATAAATTTCCAATTCCCCCTCTGTCGATTTATCTCATCTTGTCTCACATAGACTATACTCGAATTTTTACTCTTTGGGCGGATGTTTTCTCTGTTCAGGGACGAGCGAATCTTGTCAGCTCGTCCCTGTCATGATTCCAGAAAAAATGCCTGGTATTATAAAAAATCTTTAAATGAATCCTCTCCCCATAAATCGTGAATAGTAGATAGTAGGTCTGAAGTCTGCTTCCCGCCAGGTTTTCCTAGTACCCGATTCAAGAAGTCCCTTTCAGAAACCGAAGCTTCGCTTACGGTGATGTATCAACTGTGATCGACAAAATTATGCTATCTCCGAACAGGGCAAATGTTCCGACCTTAACAGGCCTCAGGGGTGTTGCCGCGATATGGGTTGTGCTCCTTCACGTGTGTTTTGGGGCATCAGATGGGTACTTGCCGGGATTCTATGAAAAAATTCAATGGGGGTTAGGAAAAAATATTATTCTCCAAGGAGTCTATGCGGTTGATGTTTTTTTTGTCCTTAGCGGATTCATTCTGACGTATGTGCATCGGTATGAATTTGAAGGCCGATTGACCTTGCATGGAGTCGTGAGTTTTCTTTCGCTTCGATTGGCGAGAATTTATCCAATGCATCTGGTTGTCGTCGTTGTACTCATCGTAGCCGGCGTACTTGGTGTTTGGGATCAGAAGGCCATTTCGTATGGGGATGTCCTTCGCAATGGCACGCTCACAAATATTTGGGTAAATCCTTCGTTGAATACTCCTGCCTGGTCTGTGAGTGCGGAATGGCTAGCCTATCTCTGTTATCCAATCATCATAAAACTTCTAATTCCGATTCAACGAAGAGACTTCCAACTCATGATCATTTTCTTTCTGGTCACCGTGTACCCGATGTGCATTATGTCCTTCCAATGGCAATGGGAATGGCATTATGGCTGGGTGGCCGTGGCTCGAGTGTTGAATGGATTTATATTAGGGTGCATGATGTTTTGTGTTCAAAAGCATTTTGACATACTCAATGATTCTTTGCGGGCATCTCGTTGGTGCCTGGTTTTTTTGTTGGTATTTATGGGTCTCCTGGTATTGGGACTTCCAATTGTTTTTCTGTATCCCCTTATTCCATTTATTATCGTAACCTTGGCCAATGCACGAATGGGAATTGCTCAAATATTCTCGAATAAAATAGTTGTATTTTTAGGAACCATCTCATTTGGGATCTACATGGTTCATTACCCGATATTGGAAATTGTTCGATATGCATTCAATGATTACTATTCTGAAGTGAATTCCGAACTTAATCAACCACTGTTGTGGATGCATTTATGTGGAATTCTCGTTTTGGTAATTGCTGTTGCCTCCTTGTGCTATTTCTGGATTGAGAAACCTACCAGGGAATATCTTAAACGGAAAATAGGTGATCGAAGAACACAGCCCCACCAATTACTGACTCAGAGTGTCAATTGATACCCTGCTTTTATGCGTGGAGCAGCAGAATGGCATTTTCTAGTTTTTTCAAAAAGGTGTTGCGCAATCTTTTCTTGAACGGGCAGAAGAAGGTTGTTAGTCATTGTTGACAATGTTGAACGTCAGTTTTGTGATTGAGTCATCGTTGTCGTCTACGCTTGCTGCGATGTTACATCTCTTAGATGTGACTGTTTGTCGATACGATGTGAGGGTATATCTGACATTTTCTCTAATGATGAAGCCCGAGCCAGGGGAGGTAAGTCTTGATGATCTCCCAAAAATGTTGCTGTGTTCGTTAGGTGAGACGAATGCCTTGGTGGGCGAGAATTTCCGGGACTAGGGCGAAAGGATGATACACGTGTTCCCAGGATTCTCCACATTGTTCAATTAACGATTCGTGAATGGGACCTAACCATTGGTCGGCTTTACGAAGGTATTCGATTTTATTTGGATTAATGCCCATAATCCGGCAACAAGTGGCATCGACGGCCGGGAGATTCCTTCCCATGACCAGAACTCCGGATTGAACAGGTGTACCCATTATCGGACCATCCCCTTCCATCCCGGTTATGCCGTCGACAATGGCGAAATGCGGCTTGAGAGTCGCATTGATATCCAGTATAGATTCGGAGATTCCAGCCTGATGTAACACATTCTTTGGCCATCCGTAATAATTTCCGGGCATCACGCCAAAGAAATTTTTCATGGACAGGGTCGCCCCAGCCCAATGGTGCGTTTTCATCTTGGCCAGCGAGACTACCCAATCAACTTCCTGTATTACTCGAGGGAACGTCAAGGTGGCCAATGAAGTCTGACCCCCCAGGTTGGGCCTGACTACCCCTTCCATCGTATTCAGGTCTTCAAAGGGGATGCGATCTTCGTACAACACATCTGCCAACCCGGATTCCTCCAAAACTAAAAGAGTATCGTGGCGATGCCCAGGCCCCTCGGCCACGACAACAGAGGCTGCACCGAGTGAAAGGAAAGCCTCGACGGCTCCTCGAACGACCAGGGGATGGGTATTGATATGCGATAACGATTGGTGGGGCTCAACTAAATTCGGTTTTAACAGAATGCGTTTCCCTTTGATCTCTAATGGGGTGATCCCCAATTCTTGGAATCCCTGGCGAATGAGTATCGCAAAATCAGCCTCGTATGTTTTTGCTTGACCGATGAACGTCTGCGCGGTCAAACGTGGTCCCATAAGCCAATGAAGCAGGGAGAATCCTGAGGCAGCTAATCCGCCTCCGAGCACACAAGCCTGCAGTAATTGTCTTCTTGTGAGCCTGAGTTGATTCGTTTGCAGGAGGGCGGTGGTCATGGAGGGCGCCTTTTTCTTCATTGATGGTGAGCAAACGAAGCGGGTGGCTGTGGTTGTGATGCTGGGAATAATGAGTACAGTCCTTGTTGCGCTTTCGCACCGCATAAGAGCAATGCCAGAGAGGGAAGGGCATAGGACCCGTATCGTTCTTGACGTTGCAAGCAGGCTGAGACCAATTCCTCCGTGTTCGTGGGTTTTAATCCCCATGCACCAAGGCACAGAAGTGTCCAACCGAGTGAGATGGGAGTCCGGAGGTGAGGAAGCTCGAGTGAGATATACTGGAGGCTTCGTTCTATTTCATGAAACGCGGTATGGCCCGCCAAAGCCTGCAAGGCAATGGCCGTGCACTCCGGGAGGGGATGTAACTCCCGGTTGAAGACCGTGGTACTTCCGTAATTCCAGCCCCCGCTAGGTAATTGACGGTTGATAAGCATCTGTTGTCCGGCTATGGCTCGAGGGTGGGTGCCCAACCCCACCTTGTGTAATGCCATGAGGGCGAGAGCAGTGGGTATGACCCAGCTATGGGTGTCAGCAATCCATGGCCAACCCGTGATGGCGGTGTCGTGACCAATAATTGAAGGATCCGGGTTTGGGAAATGTTGTCCTGTAAACCCTATCAGATAGTCGATAGCCCGGGATTGCGCTTCTTGATACTGGGAAACGCCTTCCCAAGCGAAGATGGCTAGAGGTGTTGGCCAAGATGCTTCTGGGTGGGAGGGAGAAATGCTCACGCGCCCGTCGTTCGCCTGTTGGGAAGCTAAATACGCTCTTCCCCGATTACAGCTTTCATAATCGAAGGCATAGGAAAACAGTGCCATAATAGTCCAAGCGGTCGCATCGGGCCTGGCCTTTTCTCCAGGAAGATAGGGAAATCCCCCGTTTGGTTGTTGCCCAGATTGGAGAAGCTCGAGGGAATGACGAAATGGTTTTTGAATCATAAGAGGAAAATTCAGCTTTCCATGCCATTCAAAAAAGGTTTCATTTCCCATGTTGTTCGGTTTAATCAGGAAGAACCTTAAAAATCCCCAGCGATTGCGACTTTATTTCCTCCACTTGAGAGCTCGCGCGGATTTTATAGAGAGAACATGGCTCTCGCCTTTCGTTTCTGGGCCCCTTGAAGGGATTCTGGCTGGGAATTGAGGAAACGCTAGTTGGTATGACGTCACTTTCCCATAGTGGATGAAGAGAATTGCAGGTTCATTGGATTCTGTTGGCGGCAAGACGAAGCTATTTGAACAATCTCTCACTGAAAATTCCGAAGATTCAAAAAAATTGTCCTTACTCATCAAGAATGTGAGTCAACCAATTCTATTGCGAACCAATATGAAATTTATTTTCCAAAAAAAATGGCAAGTTTTTTCTGTGGAGGTCGATAATGAAGCATGAAAACGAAGAGCCGCAGAATACGAAATGGAAAATTTTCTTGGGTCTACGAGCATTTATGTATGACCATGAAATATGGATTCGGTCGGGTGCCCCTTCCCGATAAGGGCGAACACGTTGAAAGGCGTGGGCGCAAAACCACGGGTCAGGGTTGGTCCCTGATAGCCGGGTTGCCGAAGGCACGGAGAGCCAAGGGGCAACGTCTGCGTCAGAATTTTCCGGGCAGTCTGGCGTAACGAAAGTAATTACCTTCGCCCGTTAAGGAGATGCGCTATGGTTAACCAAGTAATGCGTTTCGTGAATGATGATGAGGGAGCAACCGCCATTGAGTACGGTTTGTTGGCCGCTTTGATTGCCGCAGTGATTGTCACGGCTGTGACTGCTGTAGGGACTTCCCTCAGCGGTACGTTCAATACAATTGCTGGAAACGTAGCGGCGAGCTAAGAGAAAGCTCCTTTCCGCAGAGGTATGTGGAAGTGCCGTTCCCGATACAGCGTATCGGGGCGGCGCTTCGGCGGAATGGGATGAGTGAAGTTCAGAGTCGTGTTGATGAATGAGAGCCCTGAAGGTCAGATAAAATGATAGAGGAGGCTAGCATTATGCAGACAATACTCCTGAATCGCTATTCCTATTGGTTAACGGATTTTCTTCAAGATGAGGAAGGTGCCACGGCCATTGAATACGGTCTCCTGGCCGCGCTTATCGGTGCCACGGTGTTAACGGCGCAAGCCGCCATGGGAAATGCGGTCATAGCGATGTACACGGGCGCCATGGGGATCATCAACGGAGCATTGGGGAGCTAATAGGATATTTATTAATCCTGTTCTGAATTGGTGGTGAAGGATCTGCCAGCGAAATGGCTTTCACTTATTTCTATATCTACCTCCCAGTGTCTCGGCACTGTAGGAGTTTGCTGGGTTTGCCTTCCTACCCATCATGGGAGCCCTGTGACGGTGAAACGATAGCCTCAGGTTTCCCTGGTTCCCGTGTCTCCTCGATCCTTTAAATTCAACTACAATGCTCAATATTGAGCTCAAGCGGGTTGGGCGGATTCTCCCCATTCTGCATGTAACGGGTTAATAACCTTCCATTCGGTTTTTGTCTGTATTGTAGTGAATCGTGCTCAGGGTTTCTCTCAAGACGTCCTTCAACTCTCTGTTCAATGCCATTGTTCCATCCTAACCTCTATTCCTCTTTTAGCCGGCTAGTTGTGGTTCCTATTTGTTTCTCCATGGGTTCTTATGAAAGGATCTATCATTTGATTGGTATCGAACAACAATTCAATTGTGAGCCTATGAAAAATATCATGTGAATGAGCGGAATAAGACCACAACCCACGACTCTATAGAATTTCACTCCTGGTGCCTCATTTCTGATTTCCCATCTTTCCATGCTGCCTTTTGACGCATCGTGTCTATGTTCTCTCGCTCTATCAATAAATGTATGCCTGGGATTTAGAGGCCCCAATGCGGTCTGTATGTAAAATGGTGGCTCATCTCCAAAGTGAGTGGGTGATTCTGGAGTGTTTTTCATACGGGTTTGAGCATACAGGGCAAGACTTTCAGGCGGAGATCTTCCTCATCGTGGAAACGGTACCCCCTTCGTTGAATCATGCCGATCTTATTGTTCACTTCCTCCACCAAGCCGAAGGAGACCTTGTTCTCCGCCTTGCTATAGGCGGCAATCCCATCCCAGTGCCGCTCGAGCATCTCTGCAAACTCCTCGTAGGGCTTGAGGCGTTGCCACTTCAACGAGGCTTTCCAGTTCTCGAAAAATTTCCTGGCCCAACCTTCGGTCTGATACTCCCATAACTGGCCAAAGGCTTCCTTGAGCAGATAGGCCGTGTGGAGCCGTTTGTTGGCCCCGAGGAGTTTATTGAGCGCTCTGTGCCCCTCCAGCGTCAAGTTGGCCTTTCTGGAAAGCAGAGTATACTTCTGCCCCTTAATCCAAGAACGGTCCTTCTCCGTAAGCCGCTTGTATTCCTGTTTCCGCACCGTATCGAGCGCCTTGCCCAGGCGTCTCATCACATGAAACTTGTCATCCAGGATCGCGGCCTGAGGCGCATGCTTCATGGTTGCTCGCCACATATCCATGACGGCGAGCCTCATGCCTGCCGCCTTCCTTTCCTCCAACCACTGGTAGAACAGGTCCATACTCTGCTTAGAGCGATAGACCCTTTCGAACCATATCGTCCACCGCCGCATTAGGTCGCTGACCACCATCCGGTAGGTGTGTCCCTTTTTAATCGAAATCTCGTCAATGCCGATGGCCTTGGGGCCCGGAGACCCTGTGCGCCTGAGCTGCTCCCGCATATACGCTTTCTCCAGGCTCTTCACGGTCTTCCAGTTCAACTTGAGTTCCCTCGCTAGCTCCTTGACCCTCGTTTCCCGGCAGCGCCGTCCCACATACCCGGCCAAGCGCTTCGTGGAAAACGGGTGGTTCGCCAGCCAGGACAACCTCTCCTACTTCACGTTGCCGCACCGCTGACACCAGACCCGGCGGACCTCCACTTCGAGGTGGATGCGCATCTCCCCACAGGACAGGTCCCGAATCCGACGAATTTTGTGGTCGTAGAAAATCCCGTGCAAGGTGTCACACCAATCGCACACCGTTTTTTTGATGGCGCTTCAGCCGGATGACTCGGGACAGTGGGTCACCGAAGATCTTCTTGATGTTGTCCCTTGGACGAAACCCGGGAAATCGGTAGGCGTCCAGTAGGCTCCTCTCCTTTGACATCCGACTATCATGACAGATGGTTCCCTTGCTTGAACCCGCATATCCCCCTTCACCAGCTTGCCATTCTCGGTCTCTAGGAACTGACGGTTACCCACTCGCTTGGGAGAAGACCCTAAATGGTTAATAGCCTACCGTTCCATGTTTCTGACTTTTCGTCAGAATAAAAAGGACGAGGAGTTGGGAAACACAGATGCGCTTCCTTGCAGAGAATATTCACTCCCTGGTGGCGGGAATCCTGAATAGGGGAAAGAGGGTGGTTCCATGCTCCATGTTGAGTATAAAAATGGCAGAGATAGGTTGATTGTCATTTCAAAACAATTCTTTAAATAGTTCTGAATGGGTGTTTTCAAGCTTTTATTTCCTCAGAACGCTAATTCCGTGGCCTCAGCACTCCAGTAGGTTTTTAAGGACTTGCCTTAAGAAAAGCGGGCAACTGACCGAAACAAAAACTGTTTAGCAAGCTTCTTTAATGTTTCTGACATGATCGGTAAAGCGGTATATCCCATCAATGAGATACTCGTCTCGTTACCATACATGATTTGATAGAAAATCTAATTTAGGGTTCACTGACTATGGGAACATTTCTACCATTATTTGGGTTAGCGATCGGGTTAGTGGTGGCAGCGGTCACTGATGTTCGGAAGGGGCGGATTCCTAATTGGTTGACAGGTTCATTGGCCGTCTTTGGAATTGGAGTGAATAGCCTGGAGTATGGTTGGGACGGATTCCTGTTTGGTCTGGGAGGACTGATTATGGGGTTGGTCTGCCTGATATTTTTTTATCTCAAAGGGGGTATGGGCGCCGGAGACGTGAAATTGCTCGGAGCTATTGGAACAATCTTGGGCCCGGGCCAGGTGGTATTTGCCTTTGCATTTGCGGCCATGTTGGGTGGGTTGTATAGCTTAGCCTTATTGTCCAATCAGGGGGGCATGCGGCATGCCTGGGATCGGATGTTTCTTCTTCTTTCAACCATGAAAGTGACCAGGACTATTCCGGTTTCTGGTGCGCCAATTCCAACCGAGCCTAAGTTACGGTATGCCCTGGTTCTAGGGCTGGGAACCGTGATCGCCAAAACGTTGTTTTATTATGATGTGTTGTAACTCACGTTCCCTTAGGTCTGGGAGTTGAAAATGAGCAATCAGAGAAGATTCTTCTCGTTGTCTATTAAGAATGCCATTTGCGATCCGATATGCAGAGGTAGAGAAGTTGTAACCTCAGAATTATTAGGCATGAATAAAACTTTCGGTCTAGATTTGGTGAAGAAGGGGGAGGAAGTCTCATGGGACAAAAACGTCCACTTGTATTTTTAGGAATTGCGATGATGATTGCCCTGGTGACGACCGTCATGGTGTATCGGTGGCTACAAGGGCAACGAATGATCGAATCCGACGCCCCTGATGTGGTGATGGAGGGTGTGAGTGTTGCGGTGGCCAGCGCCGATATTCCCTGGGGAACACCACTCGGTGAAAAGGCCGTTCGAGTAATGACGTACCCTGAAGAAGGCGTCCCCGTCGGCCATTTTAAGGATACGGCTTCCTTGAATGGTCGAGTGGTCCTGACGAACCTGAAAAAAAATGAGCCCATTTTAGAATCGAAATTAGCTCCCATTGATGTAAAAACGGGCGGAGTGTCTGCGGTCATGGATCCTAATAAACGGGCGATGGCTGTGAAAGTGAATGAAGTGGTTGGGCTTCCGGGTTTTGTGCAGCCGGGTGATCGGGTCGATGTCATGGCGACCTTTGAGGATCCCAGGGCTAAAAAGAAGGACAATGGCGGTGCGAAAGAGGAAGTGACCAAGGTGGTCCTGGAGAATACCCTCGTGTTAGCGATTGATACGCAAATGGAGCGATCAGCTGGAGAGGAAAAGCCCACTCCGGTCAAAGTTATTACGCTGGAAGTGTCGTTGGAGGAAGCTGAGAGATTGGCCATGGCCGAAAACGGTGGAAAGTTACGATTGGCCTTACGGAGCCCACTGAATCCTGAGGTTAAGAAAACCAAAGGTGCAGATTTTAAGGATTTGATGAGTTCCCACCAACTCATTCCTCCCCTGCCTAGAGGGGGAAAGCCGAAGGAGCAAGTTGAGGTGATCAAGGGGACAGACCGAAAAACGATGAAATTTTAAGAGGGTCGTCGTTGGTGACGCGATGATCGTTAGGAAAGGTAAGGATATGAATCAGACTCACGGTTTTCCATTCAGGAGCATGGTGTTGGCACTAGGCCTGGTCCTTGTGGGCTACACGGGAGCCTTGGGAGAAGGCCTCACCACTCAGGCGGTTCACCTCAATGAGCCTCAAAGTCTCCGGTTGACGGTTGGAGAGTCAAAAATTGTGGAACGGGAGACGCCGTTTAAACGTGCATCAGTCGCTAACCCTAAAGTGGCGGATCAAATTGTGCTCTCTACCAAGCAAATTTATCTGACCGGGATTGAAGTTGGGACGACGACCTTGACTCTCTGGGGGCAAGATGGGCAGGTGGCAAATGTTTTTCAAGTCCAAGTTTCTCCCGATGTGACTCGATTGAAGGAACAGCTTCATATGATGCTGGCCCATGAACCCGGTATTGAAGTGATGAACAGTCATGAGCACATCACTCTGGCCGGCAATGTCACCAATATGGAGTCCTTGGCGAAAGCCTTAACTTTGGCCGAGCCCTATGCCCCGAATAAAATCATTAACCTGATTCAGGTGGGTGGCGTGCAACAGGTGATGATGGAAGTGAAAGTTGCGGAAATGCAGCGCGGGTTGATGAAGCGTCTCGGCGTCAATTTTAAACGAGCCCAAAAAAATCACCGTGATTTTTCCATCGGACTCATTAATGATTTGTCCACGGTTGAGGCCTATGACCCATTTCCCGTTCAACAATCTTCGCAAACGACAACCCTTCAATTTCCTGATGTCCGAACGCTGGCCTCGAACCTGATTTTAGGATTCGGGATTGGTGATGATTTATGGACCCTCTTTTTAGATCTGCTGAAGGAACATTCTCTCTCGAAAACCCTAGCCGAACCGACCTTGATTGCCGAGAGTGGACAAGCCGCCGAATTCCTGGTTGGGGGAGAATATCCAATTCCCATTCCGCAGCAACTTGGCCAGGTGACGGTTAAATTTAAAGAATACGGGGTCGGATTGAAATTTACCCCAACGGTTCTTTCGGAGGGGCGCATCTCCGTGATTGTAAATCCGGAAGTATCCGAATTGGATTTTGCCAATGGTATTGTCATACAAGGATTTCAGATTCCCGCTCTGACAACTCGACGGGTCAAGACCGTGGTGGAATTGGGCGATGGACAGAGTTTCGCCATTGCGGGGCTTCTCCAGGAAAATATCAAAGAAACGGTTTCGAAATACCCGTTCCTCGGTGATGTTCCGATTTTGGGAGCGTTATTCCGGAGCACCTCATTCCAAAAAAATGAGACCGAACTGATTGTGATTGTGACCCCTCATTTGGTGAAACCTCTGGATATGGCAAAGCAGACCTTGCCCACCGATCATTATTTAGAGCCGAACGATTTTGAGTTTATGCTGATGGGTTATATGGAAGGGGTGTTTCCAGAGTCAAATGTCGCCAGGCCGAGCGAGGCCTACACACTTGGATCACCGAGGGTGGCAGGAAGAATGCCGTACCGTAAAGGTGGGATGGAAGGGATGTTCGGGCATCTGGCCCCATAGGAAATTTGATGAAAAAGGAGCATAGCATGCAACGCCAATCAATTGTGACAATGGCCGGTTTAATCGGTCTGATTCTGGTGGGGATGGGTGGTTGTGGTGTGTGGCCAGTCATGACCGAGGACAATGGACGACGGCCACACGCCATGGGGAAAAGTGATCAGGTCTTCTCGCCATGGGCGCCCCATCCTGTTCACTTTCATGAGGAGTATGGGCTGCCATATCGACAGGCTCTCGAGAATCAAATCGTGAATCCCGCGTCGGCAAACAATCTTGGTCCTATTTCTGGATCAGCTGATTCACAGGCTCTGCAAAACAGTTTGTCTCGGTATCAGTTGATGTTTGAAAGCCCGCCGTATTCCCCCTTTAAACTGAAAAAGGGCGGCTCCGGTGGTGGGGCATCAAGCGGTGGTGCGTCAATTGGGATAATCTCCTCGGGAGATGGGGGAGGAGGAAATTAACATGAAGGATAAATCGTGGAAACCAAAACGTGTAGGCGCTGATTCCTCAGGTGCCTCATCCGATGTGCCAGTCATTGAGCTTTCCATTCGGTCATCAGAATGTAAGGCGACCCTTGAGAGCATCATTCGGGAGATTGACGGTGTGCGGCTCAAGGACGGTCCGGATCCTGGAGTTCCTGCACTCATGATTATGGAACTTGAAGAAACTCCGGAAGATACTTTCTCCCTTATTCGAGAGATGATGAAATTGAATAAAGGGATGGAGATATTCCTGACCGCTTCCCGGCTGGAGTCAAATATTTTATTGGAAGCCATGCGTGCCGGAGCAAAAGAGTTTTTAGCCCAACCTCTCCAAAAGCAAGACGTGAGCGATGCGATTTTGCGATTTGTGGAGCGAGGCACGGCTCCAGTTCGTCAGGGTGACGGACAACGAGCGCCGGGAAAGGTTCTCGCATTTTTTGGGGGAAAAGGTGGAGTGGGAACGACGAGTGTCGCGGTCAATTTGGCTGCCGCCATAAAAAAAGGACCCAACAACCCGTCCGTGGCACTGGTGGATGTCAATCAGCATGGTGGAGATCTTCCCTTGTATCTCGATCTTCAACCGAACCATAGCTTCCGGGATATTGCGACAGATTTGTCCCGACTAGACCAGGCATTTCTCATCCGTGTCCTTACCAAAACGGAATTGGGCATTCAAGTGCTTCCTTCGGGGTATGACGATCTCAGCACAGGCCGATTAAGTCCGGATTGTGTGGAGGCGACCCTTCGACTTCTTCAATCCAGTTTTGACTATGTCATCCTCGATTGTGGGCATGTGTTGGATTTGACCACGAAAAAGGCACTGGAGCTTGCAACGTTAATCTTGGTGACGTCCACGTTGATGGTTCCCGTGGTTCATCGAACGAAGCGGATTTTAGAGTTGTTGCGTGGCTCGGGATTTCCTGCTGAAAAAATCCGGTTAGTGATGAACCGATATTTATCGGCGGAACAGGACGTGTTGAAAGAGACGGAAGAAATTTTGAAACAAAAAGCCTTCTGGCTTCTCCCCAACGATTATCCCTCAGCAAGTCAAGCCGTGAATAGTGGAAAGCCGTTGATCGATGTGGCTCCCCGGTCGGCAGTGGCTCAGTCCTACCGGGATCTGGCCAGTTCGCTTGGCGGGCAGGCTACAAAACCGGCAACCAAGGGATCATTAGCAGGGTGGTTGAATCCCTTTAAAAGTCGGAATGTTCAATCATCCCCTTCAGGGGCATAAAAGTTTTCCTTTCACGTGATTGAGGAACCCGGTCTATGTATGAGACAAAATGGGACGAAGTGGGTGCGGGGGCGGGCATTGGGGCGTTAAACCTGGGTCCATTGAAGGAACGACTTCATCGGCAGGTGATTGATACCCTTGACCTGGCTGTTGTCGCGAAGTTGGATACCAATCTTCTCAAGGTTGAGTTGACGAAGCTCGTCCAGGAAATGTTGGAGAAGGAATCCATCCCTCTCAGCATGAAAGAACGGGAAAGTCTGATTTCCGACATTGAGCATGAAGTCATGGGCTTAGGCCCACTTGAACCGTTGGTGCAGGATCAGACCGTGAACGATATCCTGGTTAACCGGGCCGATCAAATCTACGTGGAACGGGCCGGAAAACTGACTTTGACTGATGTGAAATTTCGTGATGAAGCTCATCTCCGAAAAATTATCGAAAAAATTGTGTCAGCCGTTGGGCGACGAATCGATGAATCTTCACCCATGGTGGATGCTCGGTTGCTGGACGGATCTCGTGTGAATGCCATTATCCCGCCATTGGCGCTGAATGGATCGTCCATTTCGATTCGAAAGTTTTCCAAGGATAAGTTGCAGATTTCTGATTTGGTCAGCAAGCGTTCGCTTACTCCAGAAATAGCGGAGCTTCTTCGCGGGATTGTTGAAGCCAGACTGAATATTTTGATTTCTGGGGGAACTGGTTGCGGAAAAACGACCATTCTGAATATTTTGTCTGGGTTCATTCCCTCAGACGAACGCATTGTGACGATTGAGGATTCAGCGGAATTACAATTGCGTCAAGAGCATGTGGTTCGGCTTGAAACCCGTCCTCCTAATGTGGAAGGGCGAGGAGAAGTGACACAGCGGGAATTAGTCAAAAATTGTTTGCGAATGCGGCCGGATCGAATTGTGATGGGTGAGGTGCGAAGTGGGGAATGTCTCGACATGCTTCAAGCCATGAATACAGGGCATGATGGATCTCTGACCACGATTCATGCCAATACCCCACGTGACTGCCTGACGCGGGTGGAGACCTTGGTGGCCATGGCCGGGTTGAATCTGGCTACGAAGGCGCTTCGCCATTATATCAGTTCCGCAATAGATGTCATTCTCCAAATGACTCGCTTGTCGGATGGATCCCGGAAAATGACCAGTTTGTCGGAAATTGTGGGGATGGAAGGCGAAACCATTACTCTCCAGGAAATATTCTTGTTTCAACAAACCGGACTGGATGAAGAACGAAAGGTGCATGGGCAATTTAGAGCAACTGGAGTGCGGCCGAAATTTGTGGAACGCTTTAAAGCATTAGGAATTACTTGCGATCCAAGTATCTTCGACCCCGAGAAAATTTATGAAGTCTAATAACCGTTTTTCCAATTGTTCCACTTGCACGATGGCCTTAGTTATGGTGGTTCGTCTTGTTGATTCGTCATCTAGTTGGGAGGGCGTATCATGACCGTGGCCATTAGTATTGGAATATTTCTGTCCATTATTCTGTTTGTTGAGGGAGCCTATTATTGTTACCACCAATATATGAATCCCCAAAATAGGAATCTCAAGCGGCGCTTGCGTGGTGGATCGGGAAAACCGGGAGATCTTCAGAAAATCCAAGAAGCACCCGGAATTCTTCGAAATCGGAAAATGAGCGACATTCCGTGGATTCAAAATTTGTTGGGTTCTATGACGACGTTGGGGGGACTGGAAAAATTGCTCCAACAGGCCAATAGTCAAATGCCTGTGGGCGTATTTTTTCTCTTATCCGGAGTGCTTGGAGGAGCAGGGTTGCTGGTCGCCACCTTTCAAGACTATGGGATGTTTGCTGCCATTGGTCTCAGTCTTGTGGGCATGGTGATTCCTTTGATTCAGATGAAACGGAAGCGGAAGCGTCGTTTTAAAGAATTTGAACGGCAATTGCCCGAAGCTTTGGATTTGATGGCTCGGGCTCTTCGGGCGGGACATGCCTTTTCCGTGGGTATGAAGATGATCGGGGATGAATTTCCGGATCCGATTGGTCCTGAGTTTAGTCGGACCGTGGAGGAAATTTCGTTTGGAATCGATGTCCCTCAAGCGATGAACAATTTAAATGGCCGGGTAATCAGTACCGATTTAAAGTTCTTTGTTACGGCCTTAGTTGTTCAACGAGAGACAGGGGGAAATTTAGCGGAAATCATTGAGGCGATTTCTCGACTCATTCGGCAACGATTTGAGTTACTAGGTCGAGTCAAAGCGCTTTCGGCCGAAGGCCGGATGTCGGGAATTATTTTATTCTGCATGCCGATTGTGATGAGTATTCTGTTGTGGTTCTTGAATGAAGCCTACATGCGTATTTTGATTGAGGATGAGATGGGTCGAATGATGGCTCTAGGTTCAGGTCTGTTGATGCTCGTGGGAGCCTATGTGATGAAAAATATGTGTGATATTAAAGTCTAGAGGGATGGCATGATGGATCCATTATTCTTGATCAGTCTTTTGGTGTTTTTGGGGGTTCTCGTGGTCGGCTGGGGTGCGTGGAGTTACCTGCAGTCTCAGGAAAAGGTCAAGGACTGGAGTGTACGGGCGAAGGGCCAGTCTCTTTCGCAGAGTTCCTCGCAAAAAACTGAGAAGAAAACGAGTTTGAAAGATCAAGGGATGAAGCTTCTCGAGCGATTGGGCCAGGTCAATAAGCCCAAGGATCAAGCTGTCACCACCCGTTTGCGGGCCTCATTGGCAACGGCAGGGTATCGAAACCCACGAGCGATTGTGGTTTTTTTGGGAACCCGGATTTTTCTGGCAATTCTGCTAGGCCTGACCTTTCTTGTTTTTGGTTCCGAGGTAATGCAGGGAAAAGATCCCATGTTTTTCCCCATGGTGCTGATTGGTGTCATGATGGTGGGATTTTACGGTCCCCAACTGTGGTTAAGCAGTGCCATCACAAAACGAAAAGAACGCTTAGTGAACGGGTTTCCTGATGCACTTGATTTGATGGTGGTATGTGTAGAAGCGGGGTTAGGGCTGGATCAAGCCATTTCCCGGGTGGGGCAGGAAGTTAAGCAAGGTCATCCCGATCTTGGTGATGAATTTATCTTGTTAAACTTGGAGCTACGTGCTGGCTTGAGTCGGGAACAAGGACTTCGGAATTTGGTTAACCGGACCAACCTCGATGATATTCGTAGTTTGGTAGCCTTGCTGATTCAGACGGATCGATTTGGTACGAGTATTGGCCAGGCGCTTCGAGTCCATTCCGATTCCATGCGGTTAAAACGAAGGCTGAAAGCTGAAGAGCGAGGGGCACAGCTTCCAGTCAAACTGATGATTCCGCTTATATTGTTTATTTTTCCGGCATTAATGGTGGTGATTATTGGTCCAGGTGCTATTAGCCTCATGCGAAATTTAATGCCGGCTATGGGAGGGTGAACGCGAAAGAGATCCACGAACGATAGATTCGATAAACATTTCAAAAGTGTAGAGGAAGACAAAACATGGGATTTTCAATCCACGAAGCAACAGAACAGGAAATTTTAACAGCGAATATGACTGTTTGGTCGATTGCATTACTGGCGATAAAGGAAACCTTTCAGATGAGGTACACAATGATGAAGGCGAGCCTCCTCCTATCCTTGTTCGTTTTAGCCAATTTGGGTGTCGTTGGATGTGCCCAAAAAGAACAGCCCATGTTCACTCTTCAGGATGAACATTACCAGCAAATCCTGGAAAGGCAGAAGGCGGGGATTAATCCGGAATCTCAATCGCCTGTGGACCTTACTCAAGTCATGAAGGGCGACGAGTTTGAAAAGCTGGGAGATGCCCATCTACAGCAAGGCGATTTCCAGACGGCAAAAATTCAATATGAAAAAGTGTTAGAGGCCTCGCCCGAGCAGATTCCTGCGCGATACAAGCTGGCGGTGATCTATTTGGAAAAAGGATCCCCACAGAATGCCTATGCCCAATTTCACCAAATCCTAGATTATGATTTGAATTTTGCTCCAGCATACGAGGGGATGGGTCGGGCCTTGCTGAAGATGGAGAAGGATCAGGAGGCGGAGCAGGAATTCCAGGCCGCCTTGTTGTATGACGCTGAAATGTGGACCTCCAAAAATTACCTTGGTATTGTGGCAGATCGTCGTCATGATCATAAAGAGGCGATCCACCTCTATGAAATCGCCTTGCAAAAGAGGGTGGATGATCCTTCGATCTTGAACAATTTAGGTATGGCGTATTACCTCGATACCCAATATGAAGAGGCGGTCAGAACTTTTCAACATGCGATTCAGGTTGGTGGATCCAACGACAAAATTTCGAATAATTTAGGATTGGCTCTCACCAAACTTGGGCATTTCGACTTAGCCTACGACGCCTATGCCCGAGGAATGGATTCAGCCAAGGCTTATAATAACTTGGGTGTGGCATTTTTGGAGGTTGGGAAGTTTGCGCGAGCTTCCCGTTGTTTTGAGAAAGCCATTGAAACCCAACCGACCTTTTATGAAAAGGCCAAAGAGAATTTATTGTTCAGCAATCGGATGCTGGCGAAACTCCCCATGGTTCAGCAGCAAACATTAATCCGGCGTGACCCCGTGTGTGTGTCCGGAGCAATTTGAACGATCTTAGTGATGGATGCTTCGTGTTAATGACATCTGCCAAGAATTGTTTGGCCGGCTTGAGTCATTCCTGACAGGGATTATCGGGAGTTCATTGGTTGTGAATGATATGGACTAGGTCTGACAATTAGTTGGAACGATCCCTGGAATGATTCTCTTCGAATCACCACTAGGTAGCACGCCCCCCTATCAGGAGAAAAAATCCGCTAGTAGTCCTTTCATCCCTTGAACCCTTCGTATTGAATCTTGATGACCAGAATTGCTCGTGTCCCGTGGGCTTGTCCGTTTGGCTAGTCGGATTAGACGTTTAGTTTCCTGGTATGTGCTTTTTCTTCTTGAAATTGGCCGTTGCCTGTTTTGCTTTAGATAGGGGCAAGGTCGGACACGATTACATGTGTAATTTCAAATGGTTAGATCTTTCCTTCTTCTCAATTTCCCCGTCATCCATACGTTCTTCTCTTTCTCGTCAGAAGTCATTCATGTGATATCGCGGTAGGGAATGATAGGGAATCGATCGTTCAAGCCGAATCTGTTGGTCCTTAAATTGAGATAGAGCCATTCGTTCTTGTTCTTTTTGTGCGACCTTTCATTCTGAATATGAGGGTCGGGTTGTTTTTCTTTCAGAGATAATACTCGAGTCAAATAGCCCAACAACTACCATGAGGATCTCTAGGACGTCAGTGGGTTGTCTCATGTTTGATTCTAGAAAACATTGATTCGAGAATTTTTGCGAGGTCGACAATTTTATAAGGTTTGACCAAGATTCCTTGAAACCCATGCTCTTGAAAATTGCACATAATGGGATCGTCTGAATATCCGCTGGTGACAATAGCTTTAATGTGAGGGTCCAAAGCTCTTAGATGCTGAATGGCTTTTACGCCTCCCATGGCGCCTGGAATGGTGAGATCGAGGATGACCACTTCAAATTTTCTTCCATCCGCCAATGCAGTGGAAACCATGTCGATGGCACTTTGCCCATCTGGCACGCTGACCACGTGATAGCCGAACTGCGTCAACGCATCCTCAACCATACGACGAATGCTGTGCTCGTCATCCATAACCAGGACCCGTCCTCTGTATGATTGGGGGATGGCTGGAATGCTCTGTGTCTCACTTTCTTGCGGGACATGTGCGGATGGTATCGACACGGTAAAAGTCGTGCCGACTCCAATTTTTGACGCCACGCTAATGTGACCATGGTGCTGTTGGATGATGCTATGGGCGGTGGCTAACCCCAACCCGGATGCGCCTGGTTTGGTGGTGTAATACGGATCAAAAATATTTGGTAGTTGGCGGTCCCCAATTCCGTTCCCCTGGTCATCAAATGAAACTTGCACGTAGTTTCCGGGGATGAGTGACGATGAAGAAATGGCCGAGGGATCATTCAGTCTCATGTTTTCTACTTTAACGCTCAAGTGACCGCCGTGAGGCATGGCCTGTCTGGCATTGAGGGTGATGTTTTGGAACACCTGCCGGAGTTGACCTGGGTCAGCCTCAAGAGGCCAAAGGTTATCGGGGATGTCGAAATGACAACTTATGGATGACCCTGACAGGGCAAAAACCGTACTTTTTCGAAGTAGATCTCCTAACGCGATAGATGTCTTTATTGGCGCTCCGCCTTTTGCAAAAGTCAGAAGCTGTTGGGTCAATTCTTTGGCGCGCAAGCAGGCTTGCTCGGCTTGCTCGAGGTTTTGAGTCAGAGGATCGTTCGAAGCCATTCGTAATTTGGCAACGAACACGTTACCCAATATTGTCGTGAGTATATTATTGAAATCGTGGGCCAGCCCTCCTGCCAAGATCCCTAAAGAATTGAGTTTGGTAATTCGCTGTTGTTCCTCCTGCTGACGGGTTTGGTCGGTGATATCCCGGAAGACAATTACGGTGCCCACGAGAAGACCGCTATGATCCCGGATCGGTCCCTCTCTCAGGGTAATCTTTCGTTGCCGGCCATGTTTGGTCAGTAATTGATGAGGGGCATCCAGCTCAGAGAGAACCAGGGTTCTGGAAGAAAACTGCAAAAAAGGCTCACCATCGTTTTTTTGGCTATCACTAGTCAGGCGGAATATTTCTTGGACTGGTCGGTGCAAGGCCTCGTGGGTTGTCCATTCGGTGATCTGCTCTGCCAATGGATTGAGGAAAGAAATGCGTCCTTCTCGATCAGTCGTGACAATGCCTTCCGCGACAGATTGAAGTGTGGTGACCAGATGATTTTTTTCAGCAATGAGGGCCTGCTCAAGGCATTTCCGGTCTGAAATATCTCGAAGGATAAAGCCGTAATGGGTGTCCATGCCGACTTTCCAACTGGTGGAGGAAATTTCCAAAGGAAATGATTCCCCGCTTTTCCGTAGGCCGGTGAGTTCCAATGGCTGCTGAAGTGGAAAGGTCGAAGATCGACCATAACTAATATCTCCTAATCCTTTCCGGTACATGTCTCGATACCTTTCCTCCAGTAAGGTCACAATCGAGTGTCCGAGAACCTCGTCAGGCTGATAGCCGAAAATTGATTCGGCTGCAGGGTTCCAAGAGACAATGGTTCCGTGTAAATCGGCAGAAATAATCCCTTCATGGGCCGAGTCCACCAGAGAGGAAAACTGAGAATGGAGTTCGGTTAGTGTCTGTCTGACTCGCACATGATGGGTGATATCCAGGCCATATCCCCGCACGAGACCTTTTTCTTGAAGAGGAGAGAAGGTCCAATCAAAGTGGTGGTGCTCGACAAGGACCGTGAGGCCTCTGATGGGGGTTATCGTTTTGAGGCATTCCAGTGTGAGCTGTGTCAATGTGGCCGGAAGTACCATTGGTAAGCCGTTTCCACGGAATCCATAGTTGTCCAGGAGACGAATCATGGCAGGGTTGGCATAGGCCAGATGTCCTTGAGCGTCCACTTCCACGATGGGATTCGGACTTTCTTCTGGCATCGATGCGAGGTGTGCATGCGCTTCGTGTTGCTGGAGTTCCTTGCTGAGATCACGAAAAATAATCAGCGCACCCGAGTGGCGGGGATCTGTCAGTGGTGTGGCTTGGAATTCCACCCATCGGGTTTCCCCACTTGGCCGTCGAATCAATAGTTGTGGCGTCCATATGGATTTTCCCGTGGTGATCACTCTTGTGATCGGGCAATGTTCTTCTTCGGTGACAAGATCAATATGGAGACATTCCGCGTGTGCATGAAAGGATTGCCCGAGGCATGAGGTTTCGGTTCGATGAAGAATCCTGGCGCCTTCGAGGTTTAGGGAAAGAATCTGGCCTTGTGTATTCACGTGGCAGATGCCAATGTGGATGGAGTCCATCAGTGTATGAACAAAGGTTTGGGAAGAACGTAATGCCTTCTCTAATCCGGGGATGTCCATTTGTTTGAGTTCTTGAAAAAAATGTTGCCGATCCACTCAGCGATTCCTTCCTGTCATATTGACGACATCGTATGACCGTTATCGGGTCTTACCATAAGGCTTCAAGAATTTTCGACATATCCCATCCTTCCAGAGAAGGGTCCAAGGCTTTTTCAATCGATCGAAGAGATGTTGTTGGGCTTTGTGCCGCCAGATCAATGATTGCCTGCTCGGAATAGGGTTGGTTCAGGGAGTCCTTGAGTAATTTAATGGTAGGGGTCATTCGGCTATGACTAGAAACCCACACGACGACAGCCTGTTCGCCGGTATTCAGGCGAACCAGGGAACCAATTGGATATACCCCTAAAAGTTGGATTAATCGTTGCACGAGATACAGATGGTATTGCCCTCCGACAGCAGCCTGATACAGTTCGGATAAGGCCCGGGCGGGTGGTACAGGTGGACAACTGCATCGTCCACTAATTTGCGCGTCATACGTGTCGGCAATGCTCAGTATTTGGGTGAGTTCAGAAATCTGAAGCCCCCGTAATCCCCCGGGGTAGCCGGATCCGTCAAGCCGCTCATGGTGTTCCAGGATCATCCGTTTCGACTCGTCAGGGATATCGGGGAATTGCTTAAGAATGGCCACACCCATTTCACAATGCGCTTGCATCAGTTTCTGTTCTTGCGGTGTAAAGCGTTCCACCTTACGGATCATATTCAATGGGAGACGAAGTTGGCCGACGTCGTGGAGAAGGGCGGCAAGCCCAACAAGTTTTAATTGTGTCGGATCGCAGCCATGTTCTTGTCCGATTGCCATGGCTAACATTCCCGTATCCACTCCATGAGAGGCCAGGTTAGGATCGAATCGACGCATTTGAATCAGCGACACCATGGCAGCCTGGTGGTCCAATATTCCATCAAGCAGGGTACTGACCACACTTCGGACTTCTTGGACGTGTTGGGGAGTGGGCGCTTCCATCTGACGGAAAAATACCTCCATTGTGGAGATAGCTTCTGCACGAAGCAGACGCGCCGCTTCAATATCTTCCGGATTGGGCCCTGAACCAATCCCGGGGAGTGGTAACGGGGTTGTGGGAGAAAGGTCTTGGCTCTCTGATGTGTACTGAACGTCACTTATCCCGGCAAGATCGCATCCTTTTTCCGTATCGATCTGGACTTCCTTAATTCCGTAATTACGCAACAAGGCAATCTCATCTTCCCGTTTGATCGTCCATTTATGGCGGAGAAACGGGGTTTTAAACCATGATCGGTCCATGCCGGTGATATACATCCCAGGCCGCAGGTCATGAATAGAAATCCGTTTTTTCATGGTGCAGGGTTGGGCAAAAGGGGATGAAAAACGCACCAGATGAGATGTGAAAGGTACAGATGGGTAACAATCAGCCGAGGACCGGATAGACTGCCGCCCATGGTAACGATATTCCCGTAAAAGGGCAAGAGATGTGAGAGCCGAACCAGCCGGCCCATGGCTCGACTGAAAGGGTTGACCCAAGATCGAAACGACTCGCAATTTTGGAGGAAAACATGAGAAGGATTATGAGGAGCGTTTGAGAATCCGATCAATGCGGCCGGCAATCTCCCTTGCTTCCTCCTGATGATCTCCAGCCAGTAGGAGGGCATGGTAGGTTTGCAGTGTGGAGAGTAATTGCGGGTCAGAAAGTCCCCAGGATTTTTCACGAATGGCCAATGCTCGTTTGAGAAGTGGACGGGCCATCTCTAATTGGTTTTTCTGTTGATACAACAAGGCGAGGGCGGTTAAAGGATCGGCCATCCGAAGATGTTCAGAACCCAAAGATTCAGCCAGCAGGGGCAAGGCTTCCCAATAATAGGCTTCGGCCTGACTCTCTTGTCCTTCCAACCGGGCGACCTCTCCGAGCTGGAAAATCACCAGGGCATATCGTTCGTCTGTTGGCCCATTTTTGCGAAATGACGGTAACAGATGATGAAGCAGGTCTTTGGCTTCTTGAAATTGTCCACGGGAGATATTCGCATGGATCTGCTCCCATTGCCGATCCCATTCGGAGGATGTCGGGCATCCGGTAAGCAAAAAAATGAGGCCTGGAAGCAGCCACCATATAAATAATGTTCGGTTTGCGTGGTGTTTCATAAATATCGGAGGACGAGTCTTCACAACTGGCTGGGGAACCAAGTGAGTGAAGGCCCACGCGTGCTAGGGGTTGGGGGCCATCATGGAAAAATCCTCTGGGATTCTGGACATTTTCTGCCACTCTTTGTAGGGTAACCGCGTGGAAATCCTGTGACGGAGATGAAGGTGATTGCCCGAATCATACAATATTGCCAGCATGATGTGTGGAAGGAAGATGTTCGGGCGTTGACCGGGTTCCGTGAGTTCGGCGTCAAGGCCTTGCGTCTGGTTTTGGTGGCGGTCGCGGAATTCCAGGAAAGTGTCCTGAGTATCCGAGCGACCAGTTTGGTCTATACCACCCTGCTCTCCATGGTTCCGTTTTTAGCGGTGACTTTTTCGGTTCTCAAAGCCTTCGGTATTCATCAAAAGATCCAGCCGGTATTGGCGCAAGCGTTGCATCCGCTGGGGCCTAAGGGAATTGAGATTACCACGAATATCATCCAGTTTGTCGACAACATGAAAGTCGGGGTGTTGGGAGCGGTTGGCGTTGCGGGACTATTCTATACCACGTATTCCCTGATTGAAAAAATTGAAGAGGCGCTGAACTCTATTTGGCGCGTTGAGTCAGGACGGCCGTTGGCGAGAAGGGTGACGGATTATTTAAGTGTGGTCCTCGTGGGGCCCGTGTTTGTCTTTACGGCCTTCGGGCTCACCGCCTCGGCGCAAAGTCATTGGCTCGTTCAAAAAATTCTGGAAGTGCAGCCGTTGGGTCATTTGATGGTGTTGCTCACCAATCTGCTGCCCTTCTTGTTTATGTGTCTGGTGTTTACTTTTCTTTACAAACTTCTGCCCTATACCAACGTCAATTTTAGTTCAGCGCTCGTGGGAGGCGTGACGGCAGGACTGCTCTGGCAGGTGGCCGGATTGGCCTTCGCATCATTTGTCGTAGGAACAGGACGGTATAGCGCCATTTACTCAGGCTTTGCCGTGCTTATCCTCTTTCTCATTTGGCTCTACGTCGGCTGGCTCATTGTCTTGGCGGGAGCCCAAGTGGCCTATTACCATCAGCACCCATCCGCGTATCTGCTACATTTGGGTCGAAAGCGCCAGACCCCACTGTTTCGAGAATACCTGACTTTGGCATTACTCACGCACATCACTCGCCGGTTTTTATTAGGGAAGCCGCCTCTCAAGGCCGAACAGTTAGCGCGTGCGCAAGGGGTGCCTCTCACGTTTGTCGAGTCGCTCATCGATGATCTGGTGAAAGCAAAAATGGTTGTGAAGGGGGATGATCCGAAAGGATTGGTGCTTGCGCAGGCACCGGAAAATATTCCGGTTGTTGAGGTGTTGCGAGTGGTGCAGCATCAACCTGATGGGGGGCCACAGGCCTTTACGGTAGGCACCGATATTATTAGTCGGATGCTGATGCGCCGGGATGCGGCGGTGGCCATTGCGTTAGAAGGCATGAGCTTGCGGGATTTACTCCGGCGTCCGTCGGGAGACAGTCAGGAAGACACCGGTGACGAGTTGTCCCAGATTAGGGATCCCAATGCCGGGCGTGCCTCTGGATCGGAAAACGAAGAGTCCGGTTCTTCCAACTCACGCTCAGAAAGCACAGATGTCGATCCTCCTGTTGGTGGGAAAAGGCCGACAACGTAATCGGTATTTGCTGATAAGGGGAAAATGATGAATATGTGGATTGTTCCAGGTGCGCCGTTGGATGAGGGCCGAGGCTGGCGGATTTGGTGTTCGCAAAAAGGTGAGGGTAGTTTTTCTCCGCCGCCAGTCGAAGTGCGGCAGAAGAATGTGACGGTCCCGTCCAAGAGTACATGGACACTTCTCCCCCAACTTCCAGGACTGAAGCGGCGAATGGGTGTAATGATTCTCACGCTCAACACTCCAGGTCCGCCGGAAGGGGCCCTCTATACTGTGACTTTATCAATGAGTCAGGAGAGCCAGGTTTTTTCATGGTGGACCATGCCGTATCATGTGACCGCTCAACCGGTGACCTTTCTGTTTGCCTCCTGCTTTTGGCATAACAATGACCGTGAGGGATATTACCGGTCCGGTCTTCAGGAGTTGGGGCAATTAGCTCAGCCACACTTTAAATTATTACTTGGCGACCAGGTGTATGGAGATTGGCCAAATGCCTGGGATTTAGGCGATGAGGGCATCGAACTCTATGCTAAGAGATATGCTCAATATTGGGGAGATGGGGCCTATCGGGAAGCCTTGCAAATCTGTCCAAACTTTTTTTCCTGTGACGACCATGAATTCTGGAACGATTATCCTGAAAAACAAATACAACTGCCTCAGACCTGGGCGTCGAAAAATCGCAAAACCTACGGGGGAGGAGCGGAGGAACTCTATTACCAGTATCAACGATGTCTGAATCCCGATGAGGCTCGCTGGTACCAGTTTACGATCGATCCGGTCTCGTTTTTTATTACCGATACTCGGTCAGAGCGGGAAGCGTGCAATGACAAGGGCACTTGTCATTTCATGTCGGAGGAACAATGGATCGCCTTGGAAGCCTGGCAACAGGAATTGAAAGGGCCCGGCGTGTTGGCGCTGGGCCAACCACTCTTTCAGAAAGACGGAGATTTCCGTGACCATTCCTTGTCGAATTTCAGGGAGGATTATGCCCGTCTCTGGCTGGTGATCGAGCGGTCTTTAGCCGGGCAGAATTCCCAGCATCGACCACACGATATCTTGATTCTGTCTGGAGATATTCATACGGGACGGTATGCTGAAGCCCATGGGCCATTTTCCGATGCGCCCTATGGTGTGCCCGAATTCATTGCCTCTCCTGCCGCCATGATTAATCCAGGCAATACCAAGCCCGAAGCCCCACCAGAAAAGATCCGGGTTCTTCCCAATGCGGAAGGAAAGGAGTCGGTGTGGCGGATTGATCCTCATACGAACATCGACATCATGACGATTCAGAATAATGTGGGTCTCGTGCGCATGGTTCCGGGAAGTCAGACCGGAGGATCGCCACGAGTACGGTTCGAGCTGGAATTGTGGAGTTTGCCGGCCAAAGTTATTGAAATTGATTGGGATGAAACCGCTCCACCCCAAGGTCTGGGTGGTCCCCTCACGCGCCTGTGGAACAAGGAGTTGTTGCTCCGGTAACGGGAGATATTGACATTTCAGCCATGGGTGCCCAGGCCATGTCTGTCGAGTGTGTTCTGAGCCACATCTAGAAAGGAACTCATCATGCGCCATTCTCAAAATTCGACCAGAAATCCGGCAATCAAAGACTGGACCAGCAAATATGGAAAACGGACCAACTTGCAGTTTTTTGATGAGGCTTTTACTTCCCTGCAGAAGGAGGGCATTGGCAATCGTGGATTGATGACCGTTGGGCTAATCGGCAGCCGGGATGTTCCAGGACATACCTTACGAACGGCCCAGTCCATGTTGCGTTGGGATCTCCGCCCGAGTTTCTGGTCGCATGTTTTTGTGGTGGCGGAACCGGTGACCTCCCGCACATCGTTGAGGTCCTTGCCGATTCTGGAAATCCCGCTGCATCCACGGAATGGGATCTTCCCAAGGCCGGAATGTAATGGCATCAACGAAGGCACCTTAGGCCTGTATGAGAATAAAGATATTGATGCCAATGTGGGGTTGGTGGCGGTGAGCATGTCGGACGAGGATGCCAAGAAACTTAAAAACCGGGCGATGAACTGGAATCAGGATCGCGTCCGCTATAATTTTTGGGAGATGTTGGGAGTATGGCAAAGCTATCTCTGGTCCCAAGGGGCCAAACGCAATCCGTTGCGGGAAGGCACGCCGATCGCCGCGTCCTCCTATATTGAATTCATCTTTGAAGGATTGGGTTTGGGTGTGACGCCGGGTACTTCGGAACGTAATAGCGCCCCGGAACATCTCTGGAATGCAGCCTGCTGGTGGCATAAGGCCTTCAAGGAGCAGGACCGGAAAGTGGCCGGGATGTTTGTTGCTCGTGATCCAGGCTGCGCCATGGCC